>CAYUEJ010000190.1:0-3969 GCA_964442565.1 uncultured Candidatus Epulonipiscium sp. | reverse complement strand
TTACTTTTCATATATATACTAATAGTAAAATTATATGAAAAGAAAGAGGGACTGTCATGTATTTTAATACATTGATTATTATGAATGAAGATGCAGTAGGGTATGGTAATAGGTCAAGAAGGCCATCGGGATATTGTAAATTAACTATGCCTAATAGGATTAGTTGCTATGTACAGGGCCTGCGCCAGTTGCCCCAAGGACAAATATATAGGTTATACTTAATTAGTAAGTCTAGGCAGCAAAGCGTGGAAGTTGGTACCCTTCAGGTTAGTGCTAATGGCAATAAGGAAACTAGATGGGTTATGGACCCAGTAAGCATTAACGATAGTGAGGTAAGGGCGGAAGAGATTGACGGTGCTTTTATTATTGTTAGTGGGGATGATATTAAGGACAATATTGTACCACTAGTAGGATTTTCATCAGAAGCTTATATATGGGAGCATCTTATAGAGGCTAGGGCTGAGGAGAAGCCAGTTGATGTTATGGTGGAAGCAAAGCCGGAGAGGGAGCCAGAAGAAAAACCAGTAGATATGGTAGCAAAGGCAGATATAGAAGAAAAGCCTGCACCCATGCGTGAGGAGCAGCCGATAATTATTGATGAAGAATTACGGAATGAGGTTTTAGAGCTTAAGCAAGAGATTGAAAATTTAAATAGAACAGTACAAGAATCAAAGTCAATAATTATGGAACTTGAAAAGGAAATATCAAAGGCAAGGGAAATTAATTTTACAAGGGAGATAGAAAAAGAAGATTGCTCAGAATTAGAGAAGATATTTGAGAAAAGAATCCCAATAAATCCATTTGAGGCGCAAAACACAGGCATAAAGTGGGTGCGTATTACCTACGAAGATTTAGTTTCGATTCCATCATTGGATGATGAGTGGACTAACCAGGCTATGATGATAGAGGCAGATAGGGATTACAAGCATTTTATATTAGGTAGAGATGAATCTAAGCTAGCATACTACCTAGGTGTACCGGGTATTTTTGACCATCAAAAAGATAGCCCATTAAGAATGGATAAGATAGAAAGATTTAGTTGCTGCCACGATATACCACCAAAATCCGGTGAGGCAGGATACTGGATAGCGATAATATAGATAAAGAGGAATATAAATGAGACTAAGAAAAGACCCTAGGGCGGAGCAGTATATACAAGATAGCGAAATAGTTATTTCAAGCCCAGAAGAATACAAAGGAAAATGGAAGACACTTTTTGCTAATAATAATGAAATCCATGTAGAGTTTGGGATGGGTAAGGGTGGCTTTATTATTGAGCTTGCCAAGCGAAATCCACAGATTAACTATATAGGTATAGAGCGTTTTGAAACAGTTGTTTATAAGGCGTGTAAAAAGGCTGAGAGAGAAGATGCGCCTGATAACTTAAGGTATTTATGCTACAACGTAGCAGATTGCATGGATGTTTTTGAAAAAACTGAAGTAAATAGAATATATCTAAATTTTTCGGATCCATGGCCAAAAAATAGGCATGGGGCTAAAAGATTAACACATTATAATTTTCTAACTAAGTATGAACATATTTTAAATGCAAAGGGTGAGCTGCATTTTAAGACGGATAACAAATCCCTATTTGAGTTTTCACTAAACCAGCTAAGTGATGCAGATTGGAAGATGAAAAATATATCATTAGATTTACACCAAAGCGATATGGAAGGCAATATTATGACTGAATATGAAGCTAAATTTTCAGCCATGGGCATGCCAATCTATAGGCTAGAAGGATTTCCAAGAAGATAATAGGCAAATTATATCCTGGTTACATATAATACAGTATATCTGCATATAACTAGGAGAGTAGTCGGATGAAACTATCGGAGAAGTTAGACCATATGTTAAGGCAATATAACTACAAAAGGCAACGAGGTTATGCCAACAATAAAGGTGTTAATCCTTTTAAGACGGGTGAATTTTTAGAAGAGGTAGATTCATATATTGAGGAGGTGGCTAAAGAAATAGAAAAAATAATACCGAGGGATAGAAGGTAATATACAAAAACTTAAAAAAGGGTTGCAAATCGTAAAGAATTATATTATAATTAAAAATAGATTGATTATAGTATAAGGATATTATAATAATACGATTAAAGACCCTATGTAATTAAGGAGGAAATTAGAATGGCTTTTAAATTTACAGATAGCAATTTTAACGATGAGGCTTTAAAATCAGATGTTCCAGTAATGGTGGACTTTTACGCAGATTGGTGTGGACCATGTAAAATGTTAGCACCTGTTATTGATGAATTAGCTTCAGACTATGAAGGTAAAATCAAAATTGGTAAACTGGATACAGATTCAAATAGAGTTACAGCATCAGAATATAACGTAATGAGTATCCCAACAATTGTATTTATTAAAGGTGGTAAAGTAGTAGATACAGCTGTAGGCGTACTACCGAAAGCAACACTTGAAGCTAAACTTAACGCATTACTATAAAATAACGACACAAAAGCCGATGATATAAAAATCATCGGCTTTTGTGTCGTTATACGATAGTGTGGCAGATGAGTCTTTTTTGGGGCTTTTCAACGTGAGTTGTGTGCCCCTAAAAAGACTTATCTGCCAATTTTTTTTAGCTTTCAGCCACATCCTCTTCGATGGGGGGATCAAGTACAATATTTTTGTGTTTTAACTTTTTATCTATCCAGCGGTTAACTAACATTAGGATGATTGCACATAATGGGGCACCGAAGAACATACCAAGGGCCCCCCATAAGGCACCACCAATAGTAATTGAGATGATAATCCAAAATGGGCTAAGGCCTATAGAGTCACCCAGGATTTTAGGTCCTAGGTAAAGCCCGTCAAACTGCTGCAATGCAAGGATGAAAAGAGCTACAAATAATGCAGGTAAGAATCCTTCAAATAAGGTAATTAAAACAGCAGGAATACCACCTATAAATGGTCCGAAATACGGAATCATATTTGTAACACCTACCATTAGTGATAAGAGCAGGGCGTAGCGGTTGCCAAGTAGGGTCAAACCTATAAAACATATAATCCCAATAATCAATGAATCAAGTGATTTCCCAAGGAAAAAACGTGAAAATATATAATTACTTTCTTTTGCGATGGCTATTAGCTTATCTGCATTTTCCTTGCGGCAAATAGCATATAATAACCTAGAGGATCCTTTGGCGAAATCATCCTTTTGTTTTAGTAGGTAAAATGCAATAACACACCCTAAAATTATATTAAATGTAACAGAGGTAAAATTCAGTGCACTAGAAAAAATTCTGCCAATAACTGTGCTTATAAGTGCTGGGGAAAGCTTAGTGCGCTGTAGGGAATTTAAAAAATCTGTTAAATAATCTTGGGGCAGATACTGTGATGCATAATCCATAGTTTCTTCAAGTGTTAATACTAGTGATTCAATAGACTTAGTGTATGCCGGTATATTATTATATAATTCTACCAGGTTAGAGACTATCTGTGGAATCAAGTATTGAATTATGAAAAACACGAAACCAAACAGTACTAGATAAACAAGCAATATAGATATGGTTCTATAAGGCTTGCTGGTATCTGGTGAGGGCTCTTCATCCATAAGTAAATAGATCTTTTCCTCGAAAAACTTAGCTCCGGGATTCATAAGAAAGGCAAATAACATTCCATATAAAAGAGGAGATAGTACCCGGGATACCACTGATATAAAACCTTTAATATTTTCACTTACAATTCCAATATTACCGAGAAGATGATAAAACAGAATCCCAGCAAGGGTAATGAATAAAACGTATAGTGCCGTCTGAAAATGTTTGTGATTAAACCTTTTGTTCATATATACACATCCTTCTATTAATAGTACAAGTTATGATAAATGCATTATAACATACAGTTGACTTTGAATGTATAGTTTGATATAATTTATTTTGTGCTATTAGCAATAAGTAGCAGTTTGCGACTGTGGCGGAACTGGCATACGCGCTAGACTAAGGATCTAGTCCGGGAT
>CAYUEJ010000189.1:0-3973 GCA_964442565.1 uncultured Candidatus Epulonipiscium sp. | reverse complement strand
AACTGCCCAGATGATATCGAGCTTCATAAACCCTACATTGACAATGTTCATGTTAAGTGCCCAGAATGTGAAGGCCAAATGACCCGTGTAGAAGACGTAATCGACTGCTGGTATGACTCTGGCGCTATGCCTTTTGCCCAGCTACACTACCCATTTGAGAACAAAGAATTATTTGAAGAGAACTTCCCAGCTAACTTTATATCTGAAGCTGTTGACCAAACTCGTGGATGGTTCTACACACTTATGGCCATATCAACCCTTCTTTTTGATAAGTCACCATATGAGAATGTTATCGTTTTAGGACACGTTCAAGATGCTGAAGGGCAAAAAATGAGTAAGCATAAGGGCAATGTTGTTGATCCATGGGATGTCCTAGATGAGCAAGGTGCAGATGCTGCACGTTGGTACTTCTACAGCGCAAGTTCTCCTTGGTTACCAAGCCGCTTTGGCCCTGATAATGTAGCTGAGGCCCAGCGTAAATTTATGGGAACCTTCTGGAATACTTATGCATTCTATGTTCTCTATGCAAATATTGATAAGTTTGACCCTACTAAGTACACTCTTGAATATGATAAGCTAGGTATGATGGATAAGTGGGTACTATCTAAACTACAGTCATTAGTGCTTAAGGTAGATACAGAACTTGGCAAGTACAATATCTTTGACCCTGCTCGTGCAATGGAGGATTTTGTTGACGATCTTAGTAACTGGTATGTACGCCGTAGCCGTGAGCGCTTCTGGCAAGGTGAGATGCCACAAGATAAGATTAATGCATATATGACCCTTTATACTGTACTTGAAACTTTAGCAAAACTATCTGCCCCATTTGTACCATTTATGGCAGAGAATATTTATCAAAACCTTATTAAAACTGTTGATAAATCCGCTCCAATGAGTATACACCTATGCGACTTCCCTGTTGCAAATATGGACTGGATTGATGAGGAACTAGAGCAAAATATGGACGCAGTTCTGCAAATAGTTGTACTAGGACGTGCAGGCCGTAACGAAAGTAATATTAAAAATAGGCAACCTATAGGACAAATGTATGTTCAGGCTGCTAAGGAATTACCATCTGAATTTACCTCAATCATTGCTGATGAGTTAAATATTAAAGAAGTTTCCTTTGTAGATGATGCTAGTGGGTTTACAAGCTACCAGTTTAAACCACAAATGCGTACACTAGGACCTAAATATGGTAAAATGTTAAATAGTATTCGTACTGCTTTAAGTTCACTTGATGGTAGTAAAGCAATGGATGAACTTAAAGATACAGGCCTTTTAAAACTAGATATTGAAGGAAGCATTATTGAACTTACAGAAGAAGACCTTTTAATAGACACTGCCCAAAAAGAAGGGCTCATGGCTCACACTGACCGTGGTTATACAGTTGTACTAGATACAACATTAACACCTGAGCTAATTGAAGAAGGTTTTGTAAGGGAGATTATATCCAAGCTTCAAACAATGCGTAGAGAAGCTGACTTTGAAGTACAGGATTATATTGAAGTATATTATAGTGATAATGATAAGGTTGGAGAAATTATTACTAGAAATGCGGACCAAATCATGAAAGATGTTTTAGCTACCTCTATTGGGGAGCATGGAACAGAAGATGGCTATAAAAAGTCTTGGAAGGTAAACGGCGAAGATATAACTTTAGTTGTACATCGCATGTAGTATACTTAGGAGAGGTGCCCTGTGCAACACACACAACTTGAAGTTGCAAAAGTGTTGCATAGGGCACCTTTGCCTATACTATATATTGATATAGGTGGGGGTGTGTTTGGTGGCTAGGTTTTATCCTGTTTCTTTGAATCTTAATGATAAACTTTGTGTTGTTGTTGGTGGTGGTAATGTTGCCACTCGTAGGGCTACTGGGCTCTTGGAAGCGGGGGCACGAGTTAGGGTTATCTCCCCTAGTATTACTCCTAAGCTTGCAGAACTTATTAAGTTAAATCCTAATATTTCATGGCTTAACTCCCCTTATGGTGACCTAGCCGATTTACGGGGGGCATCTCTTGTATTTGCTGCTACTGATGTTCCAGACCTTAACCTTAGGGTTCAAGAAGATGCTGGTTCCCTAGGTATTTTTACTAATATAGCTAGTGATGGTGGGCTTGGTGATTTTATTGTCCCTTCAAGTTTTAATCAAGGGGATTTGCAAATAAGCGTATCTACAAGTGGTAAGGTTCCTGGTTTAAGTAAAGCCATTAAAGCAAACCTTGAGCATGGTTTTGGTCCTGAATATACAATGTTGATCAATCTACTTGAAGACATAAGAAAACAGGCACTTGCTAACCCCGATAGCAAAACAGAAAGCCGTCATATCCTATCGGATATAACGGCTAATTATCTTTCTATTTTAGATGAAATAAAGTAAATCTTATCTGGATTCTTATATAATCCTTGCCTTAAAGATAGACTCATGTTTAAGCATACCATATAAAACATCACTGCTACGTATATGCTTTGGAACAAGTAGGGTATACTTCCCATGAGTGACCCCTTGTTCATTGCTTATATCTTCATCTTCAAGTTCATCATCAAGTAAGTATTCTATATTCTTTAATTTTATATTATGATTCCTAAAGTATGCTCTTAGATAATCTGTTACTTCTGTTTTATCATAATAGGTAATATCTACTTGAATAATATTTCCACGGTTTAATATATTTTTTTCCAGATTCTTTAAAGATACTAATATTATAAATACAAATACCCCAGCTATAATGCTAAGCCCATACTGACCATACCCAATAGCTAGACCAAGGCAGCCAACTACCCATACTGTAGCTGCTGTAGTTAGGCCTTTTATAGAACCTTTCTCATGCATAATGGTACCTGCACCCAAAAATCCAATTCCTGTAATAACCTGTGCTGGCATCCTACCACTATCTGCCCTCATTGTACCTATTAACTCTGGATTATCTAAAATTATATTTACAGTTTCTTCTACTAGGTGTAGCTGCATCATAGAAACAATAGCAGCACCTACACACACAAGTATATGTGTCCTAAATCCTGCTGGTCTATTCTTATACTGTCTTTCATATCCTATTGATCCACCAATTACAATCGCCAATGATAGTCTTAATATAACTTGATAAATATCCATTGTACCTCCTTAGTTTACTTAGACTTAGCAAACTCTTTTGCAAAATAGGTAATAATTATATCTGCCCCTGCTCTCTTTATGCTAAGTAACATCTCATTCATGGCTCTTTCCCCGTCTATCCAGCCTTTCTGCGCTGCTGCCTTTATCATAGCATACTCCCCGCTAACATTATATGCAACCACTGGTAATAAAGAACTATTTTTTACTTCTCGTATAATATCTAGGTATGGCAGGGCAGGTTTTACCATAACCATATCTGCCCCTTCTTCTATATCAAGTTGTACTTCCTTAATTGCTTCCCTTCTATTGGCGGGATCCATCTGATAGCCACCCCTATCTCCAAACTGCGGCGCAGATCCAGCTGCTTCTCTAAATGGCCCATAGAATGCAGACGCATATTTTACACTATATGCCATAATAGGAACATTAACATAACCATTTAAATCTAGTGTTTCTCTAATTAAAGCTACTCTTGCGTCCATCATATCTGATGGAGCTACTATATCAGCCCCTGCCCTCACATGTGATAAGGCTGTTTTTGCAATTAAATCTGCTGATAAATCGTTATGAACACATTCATCCCTTATAACGCCACAGTGCCCATGGCTTGTGTATTCACATAGGCATACATCTGTAATTACTAACAAGTCCTTGTTAACCCTTTTAATTTCTTTAATTGCCCTTTGTATAATTCCCTTTTCATTATATGCACTAGAACCTATTTCATCTTTATAGTCTGGAATTCCAAATAACAATACTCCCGGGATTCCAAGTTCTACGATTTCTTTAATTTCATCTTCTAAACGATCAACAGAAAAGTGAAAATTCCCCTGCAATGAGCTAATCTCTTTTTTT
>CAYUEJ010000188.1:0-3998 GCA_964442565.1 uncultured Candidatus Epulonipiscium sp. | reverse complement strand
TGAAGGGGATACAGGATCTCCAGAAGTACAAATTGCACTTCTTACAGAAAGAATTAATCACTTAACAGAACACCTGCGTACACATAAGAAAGATCACCACTCACGTAGAGGTCTTTTAATGATGGTAGGGCAAAGAAGAGGATTACTTAACTACTTAATCAAAACTGATATTGATAAGTATCGTACACTTATTGCAGATTTAGGAATTAGAAAATAATCCAAACACTAAAAAGAGCGGCTAACCGCTCTTTTTTAACTAATTAAGAGAGATTTTCATATAAATATAAGCAAGTAAAGAAGGAGAAAGTATATGATAAAAACCTATTCGATGGAACTAGCTGGCAGAAAGCTAGAAATAGAAATTGGTAAAGTTGCAGAGCTTTCCAATGGGGCAGCTATGGTTAGATATGGGGATACGGTAGTCCTTGCTACTGTTGTTGCAAGTGACGCTCCAAGGGAGGGAATAGACTTCTTCCCACTTCAAGTTAATTATGAAGAAAAAATGTATGCAGTAGGTAAAATACCTGGAGGATTCATAAAAAGAGAAGGTAGGCCAACTGATCATGCGGTACTAACATCACGTGTTATTGACCGTCCTATGCGCCCACTTTTCCCAGATGACTACCGTAATGATGTTGTTCTTACATTAACAGTAATGTCAGTTGATCAAGATTGTAGCCCAGAGATTGCTGCAATGATAGGTGCGTCCCTTGTGGTTGATATCTCAGATATTCCATTTGCAGGCCCTGTGGCTTCATTACAGTTAGGTTATGTAGATGGGGAGTATGTTATTAACCCAAACCTAGAACAGAGAGAGAAAAGTGAGATGGTTCTAACAGTATCATCTACTAAAGATAAGGTAATGATGATTGAAGCATCAGCTAACGAATTGTCAAACGATGTAATCTATGACGGTATTATGTTAGGACATGAAGAAAACCAGAAGATTGTTGATTTTATACAGAATATTAAAGATGAATGTGGTAAGGAAAAAGCCCAGTACGAAAAAATATCAATTCCACAAGATATCTATAATGAGATTACAACTCTTATTGGGGACAAGCCTATGGAAGATGCAATCCTAACAGATGATAAAGAAACAAGGGCAAAACAATTAAAAGCCCTAACAGATGAAGTTATGGCTAAACTAGAGGAATCGGGCAAAGATGAGCACATAGAGCATTTTCAAGAATCATTTTATGAATTTGAAAAGCAAACAGTGCGTCGTATGATACTGCAAGATAATAAGCGCCCAGATAGACGTAGGTTAGATGAGGTAAGGAAACTTAGCGCAGAGGTTGATATTTTACCTAGAACTCACGGAACTGGTATGTTCTCACGTGGGCAAACCCAGGTGCTGACTGTTACAACACTTGCACCACTTGCAGAGACGCAAATTCTAGATGGTTTAGATGAGCTAGAGGTTTCAAAAAGATACATGCATCACTATAACTTCCCACCATATTCAGTGGGTGAGGCAAGGGCACCAAGAGCGCCAGGTAGACGAGATATTGGTCACGGAGCATTATCTGAGAAGGCATTAGTACCTGTCTTACCAAGTAATGATGATTTCCCATATGCTATCCGTACTGTATCTGAGATACTAAGCTCTAACGGTTCTACATCACAAGCTAGTATATGTTCATCCTCATTATCACTTATGGCAGCTGGGGTACCTATTAAGGCGCCTGTAGCGGGAATATCCGTAGGTCTTGTAACAGGGGATACAGATGAAGACTTTGTACTATTAACAGATATCCAAGGACTAGAAGACTTCTACGGGGATATGGACTTTAAGGTGGCAGGAACACATAAAGGTATCACAGCTATCCAAATGGACATGAAGATTCAAGGTCTTACTAAAGAGATAATTAAAGGTGCACTAGAGCAAACAAAAATAGCAAGAGATATGATTATTGATGATATAATGCTTAAGGCAATACCAGAGCCACGTGCAGAAGTTTCAATATATGCTCCAAAAATTATTCAAATTAATATTAACCCAGAGAAAATTAGCGAAGTTATTGGGCCAAAAGGCCGTGTGATTAACAAAATCATAGAAGATACTGGTGTTAAAATCGATATAGAAGATGATGGCAGAGTATTTATTTGTGCAACTGATGAAGCTAAAGTAGCAGAAGCAGTTACTATTATAGAAGGAATAACTAAAGAGGTTGAAGCCGGTCAAATTTACGAAGGTACTGTTAAAAACATTACTAACTTCGGTGCATTTGTAGAGATACTTCCAGGGAAAGAAGGACTTGTTCATATTTCAAAAATAGCACATGAAAGAATAGCTAACGTAGAAGATGTTTTAAGCGAAGGCGATAAGATCATGGTAAAAGTAATTGAAATAGATAGGCAAAACCGCATTAGTCTTTCACGTAAGGCAATGCTTCCTAATCCAAATGGAGAAGAATCATCTAACTAAATTAATTATAGAGGGTGGATGGGTGCATACACAATACAGGCAACTTAGGGTTGCAACAGTGTTGTGTATGCACCCATCCACCTTTTCCAATTTGTTATATAAGTGTATACAAGCACAATAAAAACGTCAAATTCATACAGTATATTATCGAATGTTGCATTTTAATAACTGGAGGTGAAGGCGTGAAGTTTGATAAATTATCTTTTTCTGTTATAGGGGGAGACCAGAGACAAATAAAGTTGTGTAACTATTTAACAATGAATGAATATCCAGTAACGCTATTTGGATTTTCAAATGTAGCAATCAATCCACTTGTTAGGCAGTGTAATAACCTAGGCGAGGCTATATCAAGCTCAGATATTGTAATAGGACCAATCCCATGCTCGCAAAATGATAAAGATTTATTCACGCATTATTATGAAAGAAAAGTTAAAGTAGAGGATGTGATAAAAAGGATAGATAGTAGTCAAATATTTATGGCTGGAAGGCTAACAGAAACTATACAAAAGATGCTAGTCGAATATGATGTAACATATATTGACCTTTTAGAAAGGGACGATATGGCTATCCGTAATGCTATCCCTACAAGATTTAGGTTTAGAGTTTTTTGATAATATTTTTTGAGCTTTAATCCATGTCAAACCGTCAATAATTCCCTTATGTCCCCCAATAGAAATAATCCACTGACTAATATCCTTTGCTTTACCTGATTTGTTATTTTGGTCTGTCTTATTATATGCAGCTATCCCATATTTACCCTTGTAATCAGATAAGTTACCACAAACATTAGCACCCATAGAAACAAAATACTTATAAGTATCATTATCTGCAAAGGCATAGACAGGATTAAGTAAAATATCCCTAATGGTAGCAGCAGAAAAATTACAATTATTTCTTGTTTTAACCCCCTCTTCTAGAAGATATGATTCAACACCCCTTAATGTTTTAATATTCATAAAGCCATTGAAGATCATTATAATAATATTAATTTCTTCTTCAATAGGGGATAATTTATACATCTTCTTTTTATTAAGATTCTTATCATAGTATTCTATAGCCTGACTCCTAAAGCCAGTAGGGCATCTGCCACCAAGCCACCTTCCTGAACATGCAAGGGCATGCATATTATCTTTTATCCGTTCTGCTATTGTTTCGCGTTCTAGTTGCGCAAAGACCATGGCAATATTTAACATAGCCCTACCTATAGGGCTTGAAGTATCAAATTGCTCCTTAACAGAAACAAATTCAATCCGGTAATTTTGTAATATCTCATATGTATTTGAAAATTGAGCAATGTTACGGGAAATACGGTCTAACCTATAGCAAATAAGAACATCGAATTTACGGGCCTGTGCATCAATCATCATTTGTTTAAACATTGGCCTTTTGCTACTGCCACCAGAAAACCCTTCATCAGTATATATATATATGTCCTCAATGTTATCAAAGAATTCTTCGGCATAATCCTTGCAATATTTTATTTGGTTTGAAGTTGAATTACCTTTTTCGCTAACTTTGCTTTTACGAGAGTAAATGGCTATTTTCATTTAGCTCATTCCTTAAATTA
>CAYUEJ010000187.1:0-4009 GCA_964442565.1 uncultured Candidatus Epulonipiscium sp. | reverse complement strand
CATTAAAAGTGGAATAAAACCTTCATCAATATGAAGAATCTCTCCGATTACCATATCTTTAGTAATTGTAGTTGCCATAATAATTCTCCTTTTCTTATATATACTTATATTGCAGCATACTTGTATTATAAATGTATTTATTATTTTTGCAATACTAATTCTGTGAAATATATTAGATTTTATTTTGTGTAAAGTTCATTAACTTAGGTATTATCTGTTTCTTACGTGAATAAACTTCTGGTAAAAACACACTGTTTTCGTCTTTTCTTATTCTGAAGGCCTGATCTGCAATCCACTTCTCACTTCCCACTACAATGAGTTCTGTGCCACCAACTATTAGATTAGTTACCATTAATATGCTAAGGTCTAAGTTCTCATTAATACAAAGGGTGTTCATTTCTTCTATTATACCCTTTTTCATATCAAAAATACCCTTATAGTCACCTGTGTTTACTTGTGACACTGCTGCATGGTATTGCCCAAGGGTAAAGTATTTCATATCCATATGCAGTAGCTCTTTGGATGTGACATTTTCTAATCTTGTTCCAGCTGTTATCATATCCATGCCATACTGTTTCATATCTACCCCAGCTATTTGTGCCAGCTTTTTAGCAATCCTAATATCTTCGCTAGTACATGTTGGTGAATGAAATATTAATGTATCTGATAATATTGCACTAAGCATTATACCTGCAATCTCTGGCGGTGGCATTATATTCTTCTCATCATACATTTTACCAATAATTGTACATGTGCATCCAACTGGTTCCGCTCTAAAAAATACTGGTAAGCCTGTGTCCAGATTTGCAATGCGGTGATGATCTATAATCTCTAGTATTTCTGCCTGGTCTATCCCTGGAACAGATTGGGACACTTCATTATGGTCTACAAGAATAACCTGTTTTTTCTTAATATCTAGTAGGTGGTGCTTGGATATTGTTCCCCTTACATGGCCTGTCCTATCTACAATAGGGTATTGACTATGGGTAGATGTTACCATAACTTCCCTTGCTTCTTCTAGAGTTTCATCTGTTTGGAAGTATACTAAGTTTTGTGTTTTCATTACATTTTTAACTGAAATACTTTGGGAGATAATCTTTATTGTCTTAAAAAATGAGTGCGGAACACATATAACTGCGCTCTTATTATCTTTTGGTATGTTCTCTTGTAGTTTTTGTAAATCTTCCAGACTCTCCATATCCTGGTCGGTGAAAATAATACATCCTGCACCCGATTCAAATGCCATCTTTTTAAGGTGAGGCTGCATACCCGTTATTAAAATATCTCCATCTGTTAACTTCTGTTTCTCTTCTATAGATGCTGTAGTGTAAACATCACCATCAACATATGCATAAGGATAATCACCTTGAACCGTTTTTCCACTTAAGACTGCCAGTATATTGACAAAAGGTGTTCTGTTTTCTTTTAGTACGCTTCCGTCTGTAAGCCCTATATATGTCTTTGCAATATCCGAGATTGATACAACCCCTGCTAACTTATGATCATGATATAATATCGGTATCATCTGATGCCCTGTATCTGTCATTACGCCCCAAGCTTTTTTAACCGAGTCCACAACATAGGTAGGTGGTATTTCATAATAGGCCATGTCTCCAACTTGTGGTTTAATATTTGTTAAAAGCTTAGGTTCTTCTACATTAAAATAATCAAGAACATAACGTGTTTCCTTATTTATTTTACCCAGGCGCATTGCTACTACATTTTCAAATCCCTGCGCATGCTTAAAGTGAGTATATGCAATAGCTGAACATATTGAGTCAGTATCTGGATTTGTGTGGCCAAACACGTATATCGGTTTTTTCATAAATATTTCCTTTCTAAAACTCTATTATACATCTTACATGTATCAATAATCTTTACTAGAAGTATAATATATATTTGATTTTGATACAAGTTTATTTATATTTGTGTATTTTTACTATAGACAGGAGATAATACTCATATATATGTTAAAAGTATATAAACTTTTTCAAATTACACTAAAATCGCACATAATCCATTGACGTGTATACAGTATACATTATATAATGTTAATGTAGTAATTAATTAATGAGACATAATAAATATAACAATTGTAATTAAAATAAATTTAAAGGAGATGTATAGTATGTTTGAACAATGGAATGGTTTCAATGCTGGTGACTGGGCTAAGAACGTAAATGTACGTGACTTTATCCAATTAAACTATGTTCCTTATGAAGGTGATGATTCTTTTTTAGTAGGTCCTACTGATGCTACTAACAAACTTTGGAAAGAGGTTTTAGATCTTACAAAGAAAGAACTTAAAAAAGGTATTTTAGATGCTGAGACTAAGATTCCTTCTACTATAGTATCACACGGTCCTGGATACTTAGATAGAGAAATCGAAAAAATAGTAGGTTTCCAATCAGATGCTCCACTAAAAAGAAATATAATGCCAAATGGTGGTATTCGTACAGTTCAAAATGCACTTGAATCATACGGTTATGAACTAGATCCACAAACTGCTGAGGCTTTTACAAAATATCGTAAAACACATAATGATGGTGTATTCTCAGTTTATACTGAAGCTATGAGAAAAGCACGTAAGTCTGGTATTATTACTGGTTTACCTGATGCATATGGCCGTGGAAGAATTATCGGTGACTATAGACGAGTTGCATTGTACGGTATTGACTTTTTAGTTGAAGATAAACAAAAAGAAAAGTTATCTCTTGAGGTAACTCCAATGACTGAGGATGCTATTCGTTTACGCGAAGAGATTACAGAGCAAATTCAATCACTTAAAGAACTTAAGGAAATGGCTACTTTCTACGATTGCGATATTTCAAAACCAGCCCAAACAGCTACGGAAGCAATCCAAGCAACATACTTTGGTTACCTAGCTGCTATTAAGGAGCAAGATGGTGCTGCTATGTCACTAGGGCGTGTATCTACATTCCTAGACATTTATATTGAAAGAGACTTAGAAGCTGGTACTTTAACTGAAAGTGGAGCTCAAGAACTTATGGATCACTTTGTTATGAAGCTACGTATGGTTCGTTTCTTACGTACACCATCATACAATGAACTATTCTCCGGTGACCCAACTTGGGTAACAGAAGCAATTGGCGGTATGGGACTTGACGGGCGTCCATTAGTTACTAAAAACAGTTTCCGTATGCTTCATACATTAGCAAACCTTGGACCTGCACCTGAGCCAAACTTAACAGTACTTTGGTCTAATCACTTACCACAAGGCTTTAAAGACTTCTGTGCTAGGTTATCTATAGAAACAAGCTCAATCCAGTACGAGAATGATGACTTAATGCGTCCATACCACGGTGATGACTATGGTATTGCATGTTGTGTTTCCGCTATGAGAATTGGTAAGCAAATGCAATTCTTCGGTGCTCGTGCTAACCTTGGTAAGGCACTTATATATGCTATTAACGGTGGTAAAGATGAGCAGACAGGAACACAAATCGCACCAATGTTTGCACCAATCACATCAGAATATCTTGACTATGATGAAGTTTGGGCAAAATTCGACCAAATCATGGATTGGTTAAGTGAGTTATATGTTGATACACTTAATGTAATTCACTACATGCATGATAAATATTGCTATGAAAAGTTAGAAATGGCACTTCATGATAAGGATGTTATTCGTACATTCGCAACTGGTATTGCTGGTCTTTCTGTTGTAGCAGACTCATTATCAGCTATTAAGTACGCTAAAGTTAAAGCTATTAGAAATGATGAAGGTTTAGTTGTTGACTATGAAATCGAAGGGGATTACCCAGCCTTTGGTAACAATGATGACCGAGTTGATGATATTGCAGTTATGGTAACTGAAGTATTTATGGATAAAATTAGATCCCATAAAACATACAGAAACTCTATCCCAACATTATCAATCTTAACAATTACGTCTAACGTAGTTTATGGTAAGAAAACTGGTAATACTCCAGATGGACGTAAGGCAGGAGAGCCATTTGCACCAGGTGCAAACCCAATGCATGGTAGG
>CAYUEJ010000186.1:1605-4059 GCA_964442565.1 uncultured Candidatus Epulonipiscium sp. | reverse complement strand
ATTACCTATTAAATCATCTCTTATAATAACAACGGTTACCCCTGCTGGCCCCATGTTCTTCTGGGATCCTGCAAAAATAATCCCATACTTACTAACATCAATCTCTTCTGATAAAATTACTGAAGACATATCTGCTACTAGTGGAATATCACCTGTATTAGGTAACTCATTAAATTTAGTTCCGTAGATTGTGTTATTGCTACATATGTACACATAATCTGCATCTTTGTCAAAATCACTATCTTTAAACTTAGGAATATAGGAATAAGTATCCTCTTTAGAAGAATCTACTACATTAACTTGGCCGTACTTCTTTGCTTCTTTAATTGCCTTAGCTGCCCAAACTCCTGTATCAAGAAAATCTGCCTTCTTGTTCTTAGTCATTAGGTTTAGGGGAACCATTGCAAACTGAAGTGATGCTCCTCCTTGTAAAAATAATACTTTGTAGTTATCTGGAATGCCCATAATCTCACGTAAAGTTGCCTCTGTCTTGCCTATAATAGCCTCATAATCCTTTGAACGGTGGCTCATCTCCATTACACTCATGCCACTATCTCCGTATGCTACTAATTCCTTCTGTGCCCGTTCTAATACGTCTACTGGTAACACTGCTGGTCCTGCTGAAAAATTATAAACTCTTTCCATAATTGCGCGTCTCCATTCCTTTGTAGTTTTTAGAATAATATAAATAATGATAGTATAAATTTTATCATATTCATATACAAAAAACAAGGTTGAATACGATTATTCACCTTGTTTTTTGTATTATTATTCTAATACCGTCATTCCCTTATTAGTAAGTCCATTTCTTCCTGTGTTATCTCCCGGTAATCACCTAGCTCAATATCCTTTGGTAGTTCTAGGTTCCCCATCTTTATTCTCTGCAAATAAGTCACCTTTTTGCCTACTGCCTCCATCATCCTCTTCACCTGGTGGAACTTACCCTCGCTAATGGTTAGCTCAATCTCAGAAGTTTCACCTGCACTAATAATGTTAAGCTCGGCTGGTAAGCATACATAACTATCTGATAGGGTAAGCCCTTCCTTAAAGGCCTGAACATCATCTTGTGTGATCTTGCCATCTACCCTTGCAAAGTAGGTCTTGGGTACATTCTTCTTAGGGGATAGTAGCTCATGGCTTAGCTTGCCGTCATTAGTAAGCAGTAGCAAACCTTCGGTATCTATGTCTAGCCTTCCTACTGGAAAAACCTCTTTATTCCTATCTATTGTATCTAAAAGGTCAATTACCGTCTCATGAAGATTATCCGTTGTTGCGCTAATTACACCGTAGGGTTTATTTAGTATAAAATAAAAAAACTCCTTATAGCCAACGTCTATACCATCTAGTGTAACTTTTTGACCTTCTGCTACAACCTGGGTATTAATTGCATTGGTAATTTTACCATCTACAGCTACTCTTTTTTGCCTAATCATTTTCTTAACTTCTGATCTAGTGCCAAAACCCATGTGTGATAATAGCTTATCTAGTCTTATTGTTTTTTCCATTATTATATCCCCACCTGATTAATATTACTTATAATTTTGTAAGGTTTAAAGTCTATTGAATCAGCTGATACTAGCGTATATTCTATATTATCATGTATTCCCCTTAGGCTATTATTAAAAAAACCCTCCCCGTGAAGGTGGCCATAAATAACATGGGTTACGGGGTATTTCTCAAATAGCCTTGTAAACTCCGAGTCTTTCTTCTTATCGTTAGTTGGCGGATAATGCATCATCACGATGATATTCTTGCATCCTAACCTAGTTGCGTGATCTAGGGATAGACCAAGACGCTTGGCCTCTCTCTTATAAATCTTGATACTGTGCTCATCTACTTCGCCATCTCCCGGGCAACTCCATCCCCTACTTCCACAAATGGCATAATCCCCTATCTTATATGATGAGTTTTGCAAAAAATACATATCATCATATAAGTCGTTAAGCTGGCCAATAGAGTGCCACCAGTAATCATGGTTACCCTTAATAAGAATCTTCTGCCCTGGCAAATCATGAATAAACTCAAGATCTATAAGCGCCTCATCAAGTGTCATGGCCCATGAGATATCCCCTGGTACTAATACAATATCATCTTCAGCTACTAGGCTTCTCCAATTATCTTCAATCTGCTTCCCATGGTCCTGCCAATTATCCCCAAATATATCCATAGGCTTGTCTACTCCACCTGATAGATGTAAATCTCCTATTGCATAGATATTCATTATAGAACAAACCTTTCTATAGCATCCGCTACGCCACTTGAATTATTATCCCTAGTTACATATTTCGCAAAGCTTTTTATACTATCATGTGCATTATCTAGTGTTAGTGGTAGCCCACTGGCCTTAAACATAGATATATCATTTTCATTATCCCCAATTACAATTATTTCATTCGGTTTTATATTATATTTCTCTGCTAATTTTACAACGGCTGCTCCTTTAGAAGCACTGGT
>CAYUEJ010000186.1:0-1595 GCA_964442565.1 uncultured Candidatus Epulonipiscium sp. | reverse complement strand
CTATTCCTTTTATTTTTATAATATTTTTTATTATTTTTTTTTATTATTATTATTATTTGTATATTTATTTTTTTTATTTGTTTTATTTGTTTAATATATATAAATTATAACTTTATGTTTTGTCTTATCTTCTCTTGTATTCTTGCTAGCTCATCATCAGTATCAGCTACCAGGGAAATCTTAAGTAGCTTGTGCTGCTCCAAGTTATCATATAACATTGGATCTGTGATTAAGGGGATTCTATACTCCCTCTTAACGCTATTATTATATTCCTCAATGCCTTCTTTTCTTCCTACACTGCTCTCCCCGGCAAGTCCCCCTAGAGTGTGAATCATATATTCTACGTCGTATTCCCGTGATAAGTCAATTACTGCTCTTGCAACCTCAGGTGAGATTTCTTCTGTGTATAAAGTCCTGCCATCTATATCAGATACCGCAGAACCATTTGACCAAATAAGAGGCATCTTATAGTCTACTAACTCTAGGTAGTCTTCTAGGATATATTTTGTTCTACCTGTAGCTATTACAAACTTAACACCCTTAGCTTCTAGTTTTTTTATTGCTTCTATGTTTTCTTTTGATATTTTACTGTTGTCATCTAATAGTGTACCATCTAGGTCACTTACGAACATTTTATATTTCATTTTGTAATCCTCTCCTTACTACATGTTTTCTACAAACTGAATACTTAATACATAATGAACATAACTTTAATTATAGCATAGTTATGCACCAACCTCAATTTAGCAAAATAGTAAAGGCACCCCCACACAACACTAGCAAGCTATAGCTCACAAAAGCTGTTGTATGGGGGTGCCCTTACCATTTTTCTTATTAACTTATATTTCTTGCCATCTTCACTTTGGATACGAAAGACTTTGCTGTCATGGTAATTAAATCATAGTTGCCTGTTTCAGCACCATTTGTAAGGTCTCCCCCCACACCTACTGCAATGCAACCATTCTTAATCCACTGATCAACATTATCAAGGCTAACCCCTCCTGTTGGCATAAGATTAGCTTGTGGAATTGGTCCTTTAATTGCTTTAATAAAATCTGGGCCAAAAGCATTGCCTGGAAAAACCTTAATAACATCCACTCCTGCCTCCATAGCCTGAATAATTTCTGTTATAGTCATGCAACCTGGCATATATGGTACCTGGTATCTATTACACAGTTTAGATGTTTCAAGGTCGAAACACGGGCTTACTATGTACTGGGCCCCTGCCAAAATAGCAATCCGAGCCGTTTGACTATCTAGCACCGTTCCTGCACCTAATATTAATTCATCCTCTGTAAATTTTTCTTTCAAAGATTGTATGACTTTTTCGGCTCCTGGCACTGTAAAAGTAACCTCGATAGCGCTAATTCCACCACTCATACACGCCCTTGCAATCTTTTGGGCTTGCTGCTCATCTTTTGCACGAACAACCGCTACAACACCAATCTCATGAATTCTTTGTAGTGTTCTCATTTTTGGGTTCATACTTAATTGTCTCCTTAATTAAACATAATTTTTCTCTCTATTTACAATAATTATACCAAATGCTACTAATAATAATCCAATAACATGGAGTAATAACATTGGCTCCTCTG
>CAYUEJ010000185.1:0-4065 GCA_964442565.1 uncultured Candidatus Epulonipiscium sp. | reverse complement strand
GGAGCTATAAAACTAAGGAGGATTCAATGGATATAGTATTTATGGGAACTCCTGATTTTGCAGTTCCTACATTACGGATGTTAATCGATGAAGGTTATAATGTAAAGGCAGTTGTTACACAGCCAGATAGACCTAAGGGGAGGGGCAATAAGTTAGCCAAGCCACCTGTTAAGGAGTTGGCAAGAGAATATAATTTACCAGTCTTACAGCCAGAGAAAATTAGGGCTGATAAGGATTTTATAGAGCATATGGAAAAGCTCGCGCCAGATCTTATTATTGTAGTTGCATTTGGGCAAATACTACCTAAGTCGATTTTGGATATTCCGCGTCTTGGGTGTATTAATATCCATGGTTCATTATTACCTAAGTATAGAGGCTCATCACCAATTCAAAGAGCTATCTTAAATGATGATGAAACAACGGGCGTTACAATTATGTATATGGACGTTGGCATGGACACGGGGGATATGATTAGTAAGGCTGAAATGTTAGTTTTGCCAGAAGATACAGCCGGGTCCCTGCATGATAGAATGATGCATGTAGGGGCAGAAGCATTAAGGGAGACACTTCCGGGTATTATAGACCAAACAGTAAAGGGGGTAAAACAAAACGAAGAAGAGGCAACCTATGCGCCTATACTAGATAAACAGATGGGGCTCATTGACTGGGAGCAAAACTCCAGAGTCATTGATTGTTTAGTTAGGGGGCTAGCACCTTGGCCAACAGCATACACTTATTATGATTCAAAGCTAGTTAAGATATGGAAGGTAAAATCTGTAGAACATGAAGATTCTAAAACCAAACCTGGTGAAATAATTGATATTATACCAGATGAGGGTATTTTAGTAAGAACCTTAGATGGTGCCTTATTAATTGAAGAACTTCAAGTTCAAGGTAAAAGACGCATGAAGACTAGTGATTATGTAAGGGGTCACAAGGTAAACATAGGTGATTTTTTAGGGATAAAATAATAAGAGACTATAATTAGGAAGGAAGTATGATAATATGCCAGGAATGTACGGGATGCGTGGGATAGATATGACTTATATTATATATGTGCTACCAGCCATTATATTAGCTATGATAGCCCAGGCCAAAGTCCAATCTACATTTAGTAAGTTTTCAAGGGTTGGCAATATTTCAGGTTACACAGGAGCAGAAGTTGCTAAAAGGATTATGAACTTAGCAGGGGTATATGATGTTAGGGTTGAGCATGTAAGAGGTAACCTAACAGATCACTATGACCCAGCTAATAAGGTTCTTCGCTTATCTGATTCAGTTTATGGAAGTACATCTGTAGCAGCTATTGGTGTGGCGGCTCATGAAGTTGGCCATGCTATTCAGCATAGCACAGGCTATTCATTCTTAAAGTTTAGACACGCCTTATTTCCACTTGCAAGTTTTTCATCTAAGGCTGCACTTCCCTTGATTTTAATTGGAACTGTATTTAGTTTAGGTGGAGGTTCTTTGTTTATCAATCTTGGAATTATATTTTTTGCAATTACAACTTTGTTTGCAATTGTAACATTACCTGTTGAGTTTAATGCTTCACGAAGAGCAATGAACATTTTAACAACAGAAGGCCTTTTAGTTGGTAATGAGCTAAACGGTGCGAGTAAAGTACTAAAGGCAGCAGCGCTTACTTATGTGGCATCTGCAGCAGTATCTTTGGGCCAATTACTCCGTTTTATGATGTTATTTGGTGGGCGCAGAGATGACTAATATAAATGGTGCTACAGTGATTTATAATTGTAGCGCCATTTTTTCAGGAGAGGAAGTTATATGTCTAATAAAACAGCAAGAGAAATAGTAGTTGATATTCTCCGTGAGGTAGACTCAGAAGGGGCCTACTCAAATATTGCCTTAAAAAAGGCACTTGATGATAATGAAAGATTAATTAGTAAGGATAAAAATCTTATTACCGAAATTGTAAATGGGACAATTAAATATAAGAGAAGGATTGACCATGTAATCAACCAGTTTGCAAATACACCTATTAATAAGATGAAACCGGTTATCCGTCAGGTTCTTAGGATGAGTGTTTACCAAATTTTATATCTTGATAAGGTTCCAGATTCAGCTGTATGTAACGAGGCAGTTAATATTGTGAAAAAACGTAAAATGGGCAGGCTATCAGGGTTTGTTAATGGAGTTTTAAGAAATATAATACGTAATAAGGACTCTATAACATACCCAAGTAAAGAAAAAAACCCGAAGGAATATTTAGGGGTTATGTATTCTTTTCCAGACTGGCTAATTGAGTTTTGGCTTAAAGACTATCCATTTGACTTTGTAGAAGAACTTTGCAAATCATTAAATCAGGTCCCTGATGTTAGTATTAGGACAAATAATCTTTTAATATCTAGGGATAAACTTAAAGAAACACTTAAAGAGGCTGGGCTAGTAGCCGAAGATGGTAGGCTATATGAACATGCACTTAAAGTAAAGGGTATAACCTCCATTTCTAAATTAGATAGTTTTAAAAAAGGATACTTTACTGTTCAGGATGAAAGTTCTATGCTGGTTGCTAAGGTTTTAAATCCTCAAAAAGGCGAAAAAATCTTAGATGTATGTGCAGCGCCAGGTGGGAAATCTACTCATATGGCAGAACTTATGGAAAATGAAGGGACTATTATAAGTGCTGATATTTATGATCACAAGTTAGCCCTTATTAATGAAAATGCTAAAAGGATGGAACATCCCATTATTAAGACGGTACTTCAAGATGCAAGGAAAGAGAATAAGGATTATATAGGGGTTTTTGATAGAATCTTAATAGATGCACCTTGCTCAGGGCTTGGGCTTCTTCATAAGAAATCAGACATAAGATGGAATAAAGATTATAAAGATATAAAAGAACTTGTTAAGCTTCAAAAGCAGATTTTAAAGGTATGCAGTCAGTATGTAAAACCAGCTGGTGTTATGGTTTATAGCACCTGCACTATATCAAAAGAGGAAAATGACTTTATGGTTGCTTGGATATTAGAAAATCTGGATTTTGAGCTTGAAGCTATAAAGCCGTATATTCCGGGGATACTTCATAATGAAGAATCAAAAAAAGGATATGTTCAGATACTACCAGGAGATGCTAATTCAGACGGTTTTTTTATCTCACGGTTTAGAAAAAGAGGGTAAAGATGAATATTAATGACATAATGTCAATGACGATAGATGAGATTGAAGAAGTACTAGAGGGCATGGGTGAAAAAAAGTTTAGGGCAAAGCAAATCTTTGAATGGATTCATGCAAAGGGTGTTCTTGAATATAAAGATATGACTAATTTATCAAAGGACCTTAGGCAAAAACTTTTAGATAAAACATTTTTGGTAAAACCCAAAATTATTGAAAAACATGTGTCAAAAACTGATAAAACAACAAAATACTTGATTGAACTTGAAGATTCTCATATAATAGAAAGTGTTTTAATGAAACACAAGTATGGCAATACGGTTTGTATCTCTTCCCAGATAGGCTGTCATATGGGATGTACTTTTTGTGCATCCACTATAGATGGGCTTATTAGAAACCTAACTCCAGGCGAAATGCTTTCGCAGATTTATTTAATTCAGGAGGATACTGGGGAGCGTGTACAAGGTGTAGTTGTTATGGGAAGTGGTGAGCCTCTTGAGAAGCTAGATGTTACCCTAAGGTTTATTGATTTAATTAATAATCCAAAAGGGCAAAATATGGGGCAAAGGCACATTACAGTCTCAACATGCGGCCTTGTACCAAAAATTTATGAACTAGCAGATAGGGAACTTCAGATTACCCTGGCTATTTCCTTACATGCTAGCAATGATTACATGAGAAGAAAAACCATGCCAATTGCCAATAAATATTCTATAGAAGAGATAATAGAAAGTTGTAAGTATTATATAAAGAAGACTAACCGGAGAATCACATTTGAGTATGCCCTTATCCAGGGTGTTAATGATAAGCAAGAAGATGCGTATGAACTTGCGAAGCTCCTTAAAGGCTTACTATGCCATGTTAACTTAATTCCAGTTAACGAGATTAAAGAAAGAGAATATAAGCACAGTAACTCGGCAGCAATTGAAAATTTTG
>CAYUEJ010000184.1:0-4078 GCA_964442565.1 uncultured Candidatus Epulonipiscium sp. | reverse complement strand
TAAAGGCAGTTGGATTTAATAGGGATGCCAGTAAATATGCTGGAATAAATGAGAAAAAAAGCATTGTATATTCCATGTTAATCGCTGGCGCACTAGCTGGTTTAGCAGGGGGGTTATTATATCTTGCAGGTTCAGGTAAACATATAGAAATAGTAGATGTAATTGCTGCTGAAGGGTTCACAGGGATTTCTGTTGCCTTACTTGGCTTATCTAACCCTATAGGAATATTCTTCTCAGCACTTTTTATAGCCTATATTACCCAAGGTGGATTTTATCTGCAGTTATTTAACTTCTCACCTCAGGTAATTGAGATTATAATAGCTGTAATTATTTACTTTAGTGCATTTTCATTGATTATTCAGTCATATGTTTCCAGAAAGAGAAGAAAGAAAGGAGACGATGAATAATGGATACTATATATTTCATATTCCAGCAATCGATGATTTTTACAATACCTTTATTAATCGTAGCATTAGGGGGTATGTTTTCTGAAAGAAGTGGTGTAGTTAATATAGCACTTGAGGGTATTATGACTATGGGTGCCTTTTGTAGTATCCTATTTATTAACTCCCTTCAAGGTAGCATGAGTGGACAACCACTTTTATTATTAGCAGTAGTGGTGGCAGCAATATCAGGAATGTTATTTTCCTTATTACATGCATATGCAGCCATTAATATGAAGGCGGATCAAGTAATTAGTGGTACAGCCCTTAATATGTTTGCACCAGCCTTTGCAATATTTGTTGCAAGGCTAGTCACAGTAAATAACACCCAGCAGGTACAATTTGATAATACTTTCTTTATAAGAAAAGTGCCAGTCCTGGGTAACATACCAGTAATAGGTCCACTACTGTTTCAAAACGCATATATAACAACATATTTAGGAATATTAATACTAGTTATTTCCACAATAGTGCTTTACAAAACCAAGTTTGGTTTAAGGCTACGTGCTTGTGGTGAGCATCCTCATGCGGCGGACTCAGTAGGTATTAATGTATATAAAATGAGGTACGCAGGTGTAATGATATCAGGCGCCTTAGGCGGTATAGGTGGTTTAGTATTTGTTATACCAACATCCACCAACTTTAATGCAACTGTGGCAGGATACGGATTCTTAGCTTTAGCCGTGCTTATATTTGGCCAGTGGAATCCTATGAAGATTCTTTACTCTGCCTTATTCTTTGGATTAATGAAGACGGTAGCAGCTTCATACTCTGGAATACCAATGTTGAAATCATTAGGAATCCCTAATAGTTTCTATAAGATGATTCCTTATATTGCAACATTAGTTGTACTAGCATTTACATCACAAAAATCCCAAGCTCCAAGAGCTTCAGGTACTCCTTACGACAAAGGATCAAGATAGTTAGGTGAAAAGATACCCATAAAGTCACACACAACCAGGTGGTTGCAAAAGTGACTTTATGGGTATCTTTTTTATTGTGTAGTGGGTGGAAAATGAGTATATAAATTAAGTAGCAGAAAGTATATTTATATACCTTGACAGGTGAGGTACTTTATATTATTATGTATATAAGGAGGTGTGGATATATGCTTGTGATTTCTGATATAATTCGCGGATATACAGATACAATAATATTAGCACAACTAAAAAAGGGCGATAGCTACGGATACGAAATCAATAAAACCATACAGACTATAACTAACAATGAATTTGAACTTAAGGAAGCAACACTTTATACGGCATTTAGAAGATTGGAGGAAGGGGGATATATTATATCTTATTGGGGGGATGAGAATATTGGGGCAAGAAGGCGTTACTATACTATTACTGAGGAAGGTATAAAATTATACGAAGAAAACATTAATGACTGGGATAGATTTAAAAAGATGATTAATGATTTATTAAAAGGGGGTCATATTTATGAATAGTAAGATTAAAAATTATGTAGAGGTTTTATTCTCGGATATCCCGCGTAGCAAGAAGGCAAATGAGTTAAAAGAAGAGCTCTTATCTAATATGTCGGAGCGCTTTGAAGATTACACCCAAGAGGGTAAAACAGAAAACCAAGCATATAGTCTTGTTATTAGTAGTTTGGGTGATATAGATGAGATGCTAGCAGATGTAATACCAAGTGATGAATTTTTAAAAAATGCTAACTACTACCGAAATCGTAATGCAAAAACTACTGCCATAAGTGTAGCTATGTATATTATAGGTGTAGTTTTTCTAATAGGATTTGGGGCACTAGGGGAATTTTTAGGAAATGAAGATTTTTATGGGGTAATAGGGCTTCTTATAATGCTGCTTATCTCGGCTGCTGCAACAGGCCTTATCATATATACTAATATGTCAATGCCACTAGAATACAAGGATTATAATAAAGGTGTTGCTAAAGAGTTTAAAGACATGGATACTAGGCATGCAAGATTACTAAGAAATATACTATCTATATACTGGACAATTATAACATTTATTTACCTTGTAGTCAGCTTTGTAACAATGGCGTGGGGTATAACTTGGGTTATTTGGATTCTAGCAACTGCATTTGAATCAATTATAAAGACTGTTTTTGAAATGAGGTATGGGGATGAATAGGAAACAATGGCTATTAATAAAACTTATTCTCCTAATTCTTATGTTTATAACATTACTAGGGATTAGTGTTAGATTAATTAGGGGGTTCCAATGGAAAACCAATATATTTAAAACGAAGATGATTGGTAATACAGAAACTGGAAATGGGGATAAGCAATCATTTCCAGATGTAAGCAAGATTGACATAGAGTCGATTAGTTTGACAATTGTTATTTATGAAAGTGATGTTGCTGAGGTAACAATCCAGGATAATTCTACAGGATATGGTAATAAGAATAAAAACAAAATATTCTATAAAGATGAAACCCTGTTTTTTAAACAAGGGAAGCAGAATTCGTTTTTATCTTCTATAAAAGGTAATGTTGTAGTTGAGGTTCCAAGGGGGAGTATATTAGAGTATGACATAGGCAGTATCAGTGGTAGTATTTATCATGATGCCCTAAGTAAAGAAAATATCAGAGTAAATACTGTAAGTGGCTCAATCAAGATAAGTCAGGCTGGAGAAAGGGTTTTTGCAGAGTCCATTAGTGGAAGTGTTAAGATGATTGCTAACGAAAACTCAAAAGAGATTTCTGCTTCTAGTGTTAGTGGCTCAGTTAAAATACAGTTAGATAAGGTGCAAGGCTATGAGATGTACTATTCAACTGTAGCTGGTAGTATAAAAGATACTTACTCGGAAATAGATTATTCAAAGTCAGGCAAAGCCATAAATGGTGATGAATCACTAAAAATTAGGACCGATAGTGTAAGTGGATCCATAAAGTTAATAGATTGGTAAGTACATCATCAAAGGCACCTACAACCAGCGGTTGAAAGGTGCCTTTGATGATGTGAATTTTTATGCCATAGTAATCAAATTTCTTAGATCCAGGGATAGATTTTGCGCCTTTATAAAATTATTTCCTTCTAAAGCTAATTCAATCCCAGTCTCAAGGGATTTTTTCTTTTCCTCAAATTCTAAATAATCTCTATCAAAATACTTGGCATAAATCATCTTTTTAAATTTTCTCATCTGTACTTTTCTAATTACCTTATCTTCAATAAGCAAAACATAATCCATACAATTTACAATAGAATAAAAGTCATGTGAAACCATAAGGATTCCACCCCTGTAATTTACGATAGCCTCTTCTAAGGCTATTTGAGAATAAGTGTCAAGGTGGCTTGTAGGCTCATCAAGTAGTAGCATATTTGCATTAGAAGAAGAAATCTTGGCCAGTTGAAGAATGTTTTTTTCTCCCCCAGATAGAGATTTGATCTTTTGGTTAATAGTTTCTGTGCTAAAACCATAGCCTGAAAGATAATCTGCAATTGTATTAGAAGTTTCAAATCCACATTGGAAAAATTCTTCAAGTGGTGTGTTATCATCATTTAACATTTCGCCTTGAAGCTGAGATAGGTATGCCATCTTAACATCTTCATGAACCCTAATAGACTCATGGTTATTTTTAAATATCTCCCTTAATAAAGTGGTTTTCCCTGTGCCGTTAGGGCCTATTAGGGCAACCTTATCTGTAG
>CAYUEJ010000183.1:0-4080 GCA_964442565.1 uncultured Candidatus Epulonipiscium sp. | reverse complement strand
GATATTGTTGCAAGACAAGCAGCTCCGCAGTCTGTTATGTCGTGTTGCTTGATACATTGATATTTTTTCAACATTCTTTTCTCCTTGTTACATTATTATTTTGAGTTTTATGGTAAAACTTCAAAGTGATGGTTTGTCAGTGAGCAGAATATGTATTGGAAGCTTACTGACAAAACAGGGGTTATATACAAAAGGAACACGTCATAGGTTTATTCGCTAAAGTGTTGACAAACCAACATAACCTTAAAATACCTGTCTAGTTTAGTGTAGCCAATCTATATAGTACAGCAGATATAATAATAATTATGATATTAATATAGTACATGCGAAATTTAATAACTTAGCAAAAACTAGACTTGTATTGATATCATTAAGTTGTATGATTTGGTATAGAAATTAACTACCAACACTATACCTAATCATACAACCCGCATCACTCTTCAGGTTGAAAATCAGTCTTGTAATTAATAAATATATAACGTATTACTATATAGAATATAATAATTATAGACAGTACTAACACAACAATTACGCACAAAGCACTTTGTTTGTTCTGTATAACTTTTCCTATCATCTCCAACGGACGACTTAGTAGAAAACTCAGTCCCCCTGTAACTGCTAGAAAATTGTTTAACATATGAACTAAAATAGGTGTCCTTAAGCTCTTTGTTTTTATATACCACGCACCATATATTAGTCCTGAAATTATTTGTGGTATAACTCCTATATGAAATATCCCGAATAGTAATGAAGAGAATATTAGTGCTTTTCTAACACTATACCTAGCTCTTAATTTTTCATAAATAATCCCTCTAAAAACAATCTCTTCAAGTATCGGTGTCAAAATAACTGTCCTTATTCCCAGAACAATTGGTATTATAGTAGAGTTGTAACTAGGGGTATTAAAACGCGTGTCTTCAACACTGTATTCACCTATCTCTATAGCACATATAACTAAAACAGCTATCATTATGCTTACTAAAATAGTTATCACCAGAGCCATGATGCTTTCCGTTAGTGGTATACTTTTTTCATTTGATTGTCCTAACCTTTTCAAGTTAATATTTTGATTTTTGAGTTGTATAAATATGTATATCATCAAAAAAACATATATTACATATGTAATAGCTATCTCCATCCATACTTTATGGTTAAATATATCAGTATATAATCGAAGCGTATACAGCAACATCATCCCAACAGGTACTCCTCCTACACCGCAGAGTAATATTATTCTTAATTTAAATTTATTATAATTAATCATTTTTTCTGAGACTCCTACCATTTATAAGATACTTAAATATAGTTCTATGGGCTATACTTAACGCCACAGATATTTTGTAAGACTGCAATATAATCCTACAAGCAGTAGCATATTTTCAGATTTTCACTTTATTATTATAGCCCAATAACAATATTTATGTGCTAAATACTACCGTAAAGTTTTATAGTCAAAATAAACATTATATTGTAACTTAATAAAGGCGTATTACTTTTTCTTTGACTTCAGATTCATATTTATTGTAGTTACCATTTTTATAATCTCTCCTTGGTTTTAATTTATTATGTCAAAATTTCATACCAAGGTGTTACAACTTAATTATAGCAGAATATTGTATAAACCTATAAACTTTAAGGAGCAATACCATGTCCCAGTCTAGAAAGCCATGACTACATTTGCACTGGAGTTTAAACATCGATTAGTTCCATCTTATAAAAATGTAATACGTAAATGTACATTGCCAAATAACCAGTATCAGCAATATACCGAGTTCTAGGCCTTCCTAGGAGTACTTACTAGCATAAGCCTAAACAAAAAAGAAGCTCTGGCTTCCTCTTATACTGTTGTGCAATTTAAGATGCATAAAAACCACATGTATAGTGAAGGAAGAAACAAATATGCAAAATTAGTTTTAAAAGTATTAAATACAACTCATTACCACAACCAGTATTTTTCATACTAATCGTGATAATGAGTTTAAAAATCAGTTAATTGACAAAACTCTTACAAGCTTTAATATTATTATATCCTTAGGTAATAAAGACTGTCCGTCTGATAATGCTGCAGCTAAAGCCACTTTTAAGATAATCAAATCAGAGTCTATCAACCACATTTGAAGGAGCTAAACCTCCCAAGACTGTGAATTCGTTTAGTATTATAAAATGTTTTGATATATTGAAATACCAGTTCATGGGCATGACTAAGATGCTGAATGACAAATCTATTTAGCCATTCGCGCTTTATGAGTGCATGAAACGATTCAATTACTGCATTATCCCAAGGCGTGCCTTTTTTAGAATAACTTCTGATAAATTTACTCGCAGGTAATTCGTCGATGTACGCTTTAGAGACGTACTGGACGCCCCTGTCGCTGTGTATAATTACTGGTTGCTCTAACCACTCTCTTTGCCTTAGCCTTCTTTATAGCTTGAAGCACGGCAGCTGTAGAGAGATTATCGGATATCTGCCAGTCTATAATTAATCTAGAGTATAAATCCATTATCGAAGTCAAATACACGAATCCAGAGTGTGTGTGGATATAAGGGTGAGTAGACCAAGGGGTTTTCACCCTTAGCCCCTCGCAGAACCGTACGTGAACCTCTCAGCTCATACGGCTCCCATTATCCAATCGATGGAAGATAACCTAGTTTCCAGTGTATGAATATGTTAGGATTTTCTCTAGCTAATTTCCCTAGCATATATCTCGCCCTCCTTTTATGTCTAGCTAGTTTCTTATGCTTTCTCATCAGCCATCTTGATAAGTACCAATTCATGTGCTTCCAGATAGCATACATTTCACTAGCATAAAATTGGCTGTAATAATTATGCCAACCTCTTAATACTGGGTTGAACATATTGGAAATATCCTTTAGATCCTTATCACACATTAACTGTACATGCCAACTCCTAATTGTTTGTCGCATTGATTTTAACGCATCCCTACTGACAGCTGGTAGAAAATTCAAATAGACCCTACCATATTTGTCTTGGCTTCTTCTGGGCCTAAATGTGTATCCTAAAAATGTAAACTGTACATTTTCGTGGATTTCAGTTCGGTTTTCATCCTTACAGTATACTATCTTTGTTTTATCAGGATGTAATTCCAATCCACATTCGGAAAATCGTTCTCCTAGCCTTTCAAGCACGTATTCTGCTTGCTTTTGACTTTTGCAATGGATAACTCCATCATCTGCATAGCGGCAAAATCTTACACTTTTCATATATCTAGTTAACCATACATCAAAAGCATAATGCATAAATAAGTTGGCCAGTATTGGACTCACTACACCACCTTGTGGTGTACCACAGTTGCGCTCTTGAATACCATATTTTCCATCCTGCATAGGTGCTTTGAGCCACCTATCAATATATAATAGTATCCATTCTACTTGACAATGTTTCTTAACTGCTTTCATCAGAAGTTCATGATTGATGTTGTCAAATAATCCTTTGATGTCAAACTCAATCACCCAATCATATTGCCAGCATCTCTTTCTTACCAATGATACAGCATCAAGGGCTGACCTGTTTGGCCTATAACCAAAGGAGTCCTTATGAAAGATGGGCTCTAAAATAGGTTCCAGTGTTTGTTTAACAACAGTCTGAGCAATTCTATCTGACACTGTAGGTACGCCAAGTATTCTAACCCCTCCTAATTTCTTAGGAATTGGGACACACTTGACTGGTGGTGGGAAGTAACTTCCTGAACTCATGCGATTCCATATTTTGTAGAGATTGCCTTTTAAATTTTGTTCAAACACCTCTAGAGTTTCTTTATCCACTCCCGATGAACCTTTATTGGCTTTAACACTCTTGTATGCTTGATACACTAATTGTTTTGGTATTTCATACGATTTGGCCATGTTTAAATATTCCTCCCTTGCGGTTGATATTAAAACACCGCCTAGATAACACAATCCCTTCACTCCATTACCATTACAATAACTTCATCACTACTACGAATTGTTCCGCCCCTTGATAACGTAGCTTATATTTAGCTTACTATTGTTATCGAAGGTTCCCATAGTTCCACTTAAGAGCCTAAATCATGCTCACGCTGCCTCTATGCCGGATACCGC
>CAYUEJ010000182.1:0-4085 GCA_964442565.1 uncultured Candidatus Epulonipiscium sp. | reverse complement strand
TTAGCCTCTTCTAAAAATATCCTGGCTTGAAAATCTTCACAAATCTCATAGGTAGTCTTATAAATACTAAGGGATAAAAAGGTTATAATAACAAAATTAATCATATAAATTACCCAATGAACATATTTTAGTTGTGTTGTTTTATTCATATTACCCCTCTTTAAACAACTCTTATTTATCTGCTTTTAAGTGATGTATATTCCTTATGTTTAGATACATTTTTGTAAGCAGGTCTTATTATTTTACTTGAGTTAATTAATTCTTCCATACGGTGAGCACTCCAGCCTGAGATACGGGCTATGGCAAATATCGGTGTATAAAGCTCCATAGGGATTTCTAACATGTTATATACAAAGCCACTATAGAAGTCTACGTTAGCACTAACACCTTTATATATGTTTCTTTCTTGACCTATAATCTCCGGTGCAAGGTTTTCTACCAGGTTATATAGTTTGTACTCATCTGCCTTGCCTTTTTCTTTGGATAATCTTTCTACAAACCCTTTAAAAATCGTAGCTCTTGGGTCTGATAATGAATAAACTGCATGCCCCATACCATAGATTAGACCTGCATTATCAAAGGCTTTTTTATTTAATAAATCTCTTAAGTATTGTTTAACTTCTTCCTCATCTTCCCAGTCTTTAAGAGTTGCCTTCATATCCTCAAACATTTGTATTACTTTAATGTTTGCCCCACCATGTTTTGGACCTTTAAGTGAACCTAAAGATGCTGCTACAGATGAATAGGTATCTGTCCCACTTGAACTTACTACATGTGTTGTAAAGCTTGAGTTATTACCACCACCATGCTCGGCGTGTAGCACTAAAGCTAAATCTAAAATCTTTGCCTCAAACTCTGTATAATTACTATCTGGTCTTAGAAGGTGCAAAATAAGCTCTGCTGTTGATAAGGATGGATCTGGGGTATTGATTACCAGGTTTTGCCCATCATGGTAATGCCTATACGCCTGGTATCCATAAACAGATAACATTGGAAATAGTGAAATAAGCTGTAATGACTGTCTCATTACATTAGGAAGTGTAATATCATCAGCCCTATCATCATAAGAATACAGTGTTAAAACACTTCGTGCTAAAGTATTCATCATGTCTGCGCTTGGCGCTTTCATAATAATATCTCGCACAAAGGATGTTGGTAATGAGCGGTATGTCCCTAATACATCTCTAAAACCTTGTAATTCTTTCTCCGTAGGAAGCGCGCCGTATAATAGCAAGTAAGTAACTTCCTCAAATCCAAATCTATCTTCACTCATAAAACCTTCTACAATATTTTCCACATCAATACCACGATAAAATAGTTTCCCCTCACAAGGAACGTATTCGTTATCCATAATGTAGTGTGAACGAACTTCTGCAAGTTCTGTAAGTCCAGCTAAAACACCCTTACCACTAACGTCCCTTAGACCCCTCTTTACATCATACTTAGCATAGAGCGAAGGGTCTATTGCACTGTTATTAATCGATAAGTCAGTTAAAGCCAATATTTCCGGTGTGATTTTTGAAAACGGATTGTTACCCATAAAACTCCTCCTTTGTTAGTATAGTAAAATTATATAACTTTTATCTTACCACAACCACAGATGAATGGCAATATTTGTAACTATTTTTAACCAAAGTTTATTAAACAACTCTTTATATAGCAACTTTACACATCAAAAAGCAAATTTTCCATATATAAATCGGTTCTTATAAATGCTATACTAATAAAGAGTGTAGCTATGTATAAATAAAAATCTTAAACTACATAAGGAGATATGTGATATGGTAAAATTCGGAACAGGTGGTTGGCGTGCTATTATTGGGGATGAATTTGTTAAGTCTAATATTCTATTAGTTGCCCAGGCAGTAGCTAATATGATGAATGAAGATGGCAAAGATAATCCAGATGTACTAGAAAAGGGAATTATTATTGGATATGACAGGAGATTTTTATCAGATATGTCTGCTAGATGGATATCTGAAGTAATTGCTGCTAATGGTATTCCGGTTAGGCTTATTAATAAAATTGCTCCTACTCCATTAATTATGTTTGCTTCTAAAGAGCTAAATAACCATTATAGTATAGGGGTAACAGCAAGTCATAACCCTGCATCTTACAATGGAATTAAGATTTTTACACAAGGTGGTAGGGATGCTGCTGAAGATGTAACTGAGCGCGTTGAAGCTTCAATTGCTAAAATCACTCCTAATGATGTGAAAACAATAGCATATGAAGATGGTTTAGCATCAGGAAAAATCATAGAAATTAATCCTTTTAATGATTATATTGATACTATTTTAGATATGATAAATACCCAGGCTATTCGTGAGAAAAACCTTAAAATCTTAGTTGACCCAATGTTTGGTGTTTCTAAAAACTCACTACAAACCATTTTGCTTACTGCAAGGTGCGAGGTAGATATGATTCATGAAAGACATGATACTACTTTTGGCGGCAGAATGCCTTCCCCAACTGCAAGTACTCTTGCAAGGCTTGCTAATATGGTTGCAGAGAAAAAATACGATCTTGGTATAGGTACAGACGGTGATGCAGATAGGCTTGGTATTATAGATGAGCGTGGAAACTTTATCCACCCTAACGATATCTTAGCTCTTTTATACTACTACTTATTAAAATATAAAGGCTGGAAGGGTGCTGTTGTTCGTAACATTGCTACAACCCATCTTTTAGACGCTATTGCTGAAGGTTTTGGCGAGGAGTGCCTAGAAGTTCCTGTTGGATTTAAACATATTTCAGCTGGAATGGATGATACTGGTGCATTAATTGGTGGTGAAAGTAGTGGTGGTCTTACAATCAGAGGGCACATTAAAGGTAAAGATGGAATCTTTGCTGCGGCACTTCTAGTTGAAATGATTTGTGTAACTGGTAAACGTTTAGGTGATATGTTAGAAGAGATTTATGACCAATTCGGTCACTTCCATATGGTAGAATACAACTATCAGTTCTCATTAGATAAAAAAGACGATCTTCTTAACCTTCTTTTCACTGAGAAGAAACTACCTCAGTTCCCTAAGGAAATTGAAAAAGTTAGCTATGAAGATGGTGCTAAAGTTTACTTTAAAGATGGTAGCTGGGTTATTACCCGTTTCTCAGGTACAGAACCACTTGTTCGTATGTTTGCAGAGGCAGAAACTGAAGAGCAAGCAGTTGAGCTTAGCAACCTTATGATTGGATTTTTAGGTCTTGGTAAATCCGACCTAGTATAGTATAAATACGTGATGGTCGGCATGCCCTTTTTAACACTTTTGCAACCTAAGTTGTGTGTGTTAAAAAGGACATACCGACCATTATTTCATAAGAATACCTTGGATGGTGCCTGTTTAAATATTTCTTTTTTCATCTCATCATTAGGCTCTATAATTATCTTTGTTAATTCCTCTTTAATAGGGTACACAATTACATAGGTGTTCGGCCCTTTTTCACCACTGCTTATATCTATTGTTTTGCTAGCACGTTCAAACTCTGGCTTACGCTGATCATTGTCTATATGGGCCATAACATTTATTTGTTTTATATCAATTGTAAAATATCTTTTTCTTCTTTCCTTATTCATTATCTTATCTACATCTAGCTCATTATTAGTAAGTATATATTCATACTCAAGGTTCATACTCTTTACTAAATAACTTGCCCCAAAAATTACAGCTACTACTATTATAGGTCCTAAAAATCCTCCACCAAATATCATAGCAAGAACCGCTATTATAACCCCTACAACACTTATCCCTGTTTTCTTCATAGTAGTTTTGCTATTTGGCTTTACTGCTATTAATTGTTCTTTAAAAATGTCCATTCAAATATCATCCCTTCATCTTATTCTTTCAGCATATCACTCCTTAATAATTATATCATAATAGGCACTATTTTGTTAGTTTATCTATAACTAACATTATTTCTTCTATTTTTTGCCTCTGTTCCTCGGTTCCAAATGCATCTGAAACGCAGCTACCAAGGTGGGAGTGAAGTATTTCCTTATTAACGTTTCGCAATATCGCCTGGGTTGCCATAAGTTGATTAGAAATATCTAATTTCTTTATGAATGACTATTTCTATAAAAATTATAG
>CAYUEJ010000181.1:0-4094 GCA_964442565.1 uncultured Candidatus Epulonipiscium sp. | reverse complement strand
TAGGTATTCCAATTGTTGGTATTGTAGATACTAACTGTGATCCAGATGAAATAGATTATGTTATTCCAGGTAATGATGACGCTATTCGTGCGGTTAAGTTAATCACATCAAAAATGGCAGATGCTATTATTGAAGTTAACCAGGGGAAAGAACATGAAACTTCAGATGATGAAAACGCTGAAGAAGTAGTAGCAGAATAATAAAATAATAAGAAGTATTATAATAAAAATAATGGAGGAAGACAATGGCAGTTACAGCTAAAATGGTAAAAGAGCTACGTGAAAGAAGAGGCTCCGGGATGATGGACTGTAAAAATGTTTTAAAAGAAACAAATGGTGATATTGAAAAAGCAATTGAAGTATTAAGAGAAAAAGGTCTTGCTACAGCAGCTAAAAAATCAGGACGTATTGCTGCAGAAGGTTTAGTAAAGCAATTAGTTAGTGATGACTTTAAGACAGCTGCAATTGTTGAGGTTAACTCAGAAACAGACTTTGTTGCTAAAAACGATGTTTTTATTACATTTGTAGATCAGGTAGCTAAAACGGTTTTAGATAACGAAATATCTACACTTGAAGAATTGAAAGTATTACCATGGATTGAGGATGCTTCAATAACTGTAGAAGACAAACTAACAGAAATGATTTCTACAATTGGTGAAAACTTAGCTATTCGTCGTATTGAAAGATTAACAACAGATGGTTCTTTAGTATCCTATACACATGCTGGCGGAACAATTGCTGCAATCGTTGAAATAGATTCGAATGCTGATGCTGATAAGGTTCAAGAAGCAGGTAAAAATATTGCAATGCAAGTAGCAGCAGTAAATCCTGAGTTCGTATCAACTGATGAAGTTTCAGAAGAAAAGAAAGAAAGCGAAAGAGCTATTCTAATTGCACAAGCTAAGAACGAAGATCCAAATAAACCAGAAAGCATTATCGAAAAAATGGTTATTGGTCGTTTAAACAAACAACTAAAAGAAATTTGTTTATTAGAGCAAGCATATATTAAAGATGGTGATTTAACTGTAAAGCAATATGTAGTTAATGAACTTGGAAGTAAAGATGCAGTTAAGAAATTCGTTCGCTTCCAAACAGGCGAAGGAATCGAAAAAAGAGAAGAAAACTTTGCTGAAGAAGTAGCAAAACAAATGCAATAATAACAACAATTAGCAAGGGGCACTCAGTGTCCCTTTTTTTTAACAGGAAAGTTCTACTTTCCTTACTAATAATATAGTAAAATATAAAGAAATATGATAAAGTAATATCAGTGGAAGGTGGCAAAGATGCATAATATAAATAGGGTTTTGGTTAAACTAAGTGGCGAGGCGCTAGCGGGAGATAAGGCAACGGGATTTGACCATGATATTATTATAGGTGTGTGTAAACAACTAAAAGAACTAGTAGATAAGGGTATAGAGGTATCTGTAGTTATAGGTGGAGGCAACTTCTGGCGTGGCAGATCAGCAATGGATATGGACAGGACTAAGGCAGACCAGATAGGAATGCTTGCAACAGTTATGAATGCACTTTATGTATCAGATGCTTGCCGCACAATAGGGCTTGACTCTGTTGTACAGACACCATTTTATGTAGGGAGTATGACAGAACTATTTGCAAAGGATAATGCGCTTTTACATATGAAGCAGGGTAAGGTTGTTTTCTTTGCGGGTGGAACTGGGCATCCTTTCTTTTCAACTGATACAGGTGCAGCATTAAGGGGATGCGAAATAGATGCTGATATGCTTCTATTTGCAAAGAATATAGATGGGGTATATAATGATGATCCTAAAGAAAACCCAAATGCTACAAAATATCAAACAATATCATGTAAAAGTGTACTAGCTGACAACCTAAATGTTATAGATTCTTCTGCTGCAAGTTTATGTATAGAACAAAAACTACCTATTAAGGTATTTGGTTTAAACGAAGAAAATAGCATAATAAGAGCAGCATCAGGTGAGCAAATAGGTACTTTAATTACTGTATAACAATTAAAAATTAAGGAGGAGTAGTATGAACGAGCAATTACGCATATATGAAGATAAGATGAAGGGGGCAATCGATGCCCTGCAAGAAGAATTTACAACAATTAGGGCAGGACGTGCAAATCCTAGTATGCTTAATAATCTAAGTATTGACTATTATGGTGTACAAACACCACTTGCTCAGGTAGGTAATATTACAGTGCCAGAAGCCCGTATTTTACAAATTCAACCTTGGGATGCAAGTGTACTTAAGCTGATAGAGAAATCAGTTAATGAGTCAGATTTAGGAATAAATCCAACTAACGATGGTAAAGTTATAAGGCTTATTTTCCCAGAGCTTACTGAGGAAAGACGTAAAGAACTTACTAAAGATGTAAAGAAAAAAGGAGAAAATGCCAAAGTTGCTATTAGAAACATTAGGCGTGAAGCAATTGATTTCTTCAAAAAAGCTGAAACAAATAAAGAAATATCTGAGGATATCTTAAAAGATTTAGAAGTTAAGGTACAAGAACTAACTGATAAGTATGTAGGGACTATAGATACAAACGTTGAGATTAAGAGCAAAGATATTCTAGCAGTATAATGATTAAGCAATCAAACCCCTCAATGCCTGAGGGGTTTGATTGCTTAATAGTAGTTAGATATGGAGGTGTTTATGAGCAATCTAAATGAATTGCCACAGCATATAGCAGTTATAATGGATGGTAATGGTAGATGGGCAAGAAAATATAGCATGCCAAGGGATTATGGCCATCAAAAAGGAGCGAAAGCCTTAGAAAACATAACATTATATGCGGATAAAATAGGAATTTCTTATATGACCGTATATGCTTTTTCTACTGAAAACTGGGATAGACCTGAAAAAGAAGTACAGGGTCTTATGAACCTATTGCGTCGTTACCTAAAAGAGCGTGTTAAGGATGCAAAAAAGGATAACCTTAAGGTTAAGGTAATCGGTAATATAAAGGGGCTACCAGAAGATATACAGGGGCTTATAACAAGAATTGAGGATATAACAAAAGGTAAAACAGGAATGATCCTAAATATAGCCCTTAATTATGGGGGAAGAGATGAGATAATAAGGGGAATAAGTGAATTAGCAAAGGATATTGAAGATAAGAAGATTAATATTTCCCAAATTAACGAGGAAGTATTTACCACTTATTTAGACACTGCAAATACACCAGATCCAGACTTAGTCATTCGTACAAGCGGAGAGCAGCGCCTTAGTAATTTTTTAACATGGCAAAGTGCCTATAGTGAGTTTTACTTTACAGATTGTTTATGGCCTGACTTTAATGAAAGAGAGTTTGATAAAGCACTAGAAGTCTATAAAAATAGAGACAGACGCTTTGGAGCGATAAAGTAACATGAGGAGGAAGGGATTTGCTAACGAGAATAATAACAGCACTTATTGCTATTCCAGTTTTATTATTTGTAATTATTAGTGGTGATTGGATCTTAAGGTTTACAATCCTTGCCGTATCACTTATAGGATTTTATGAGTTTTGTAATGCCCTGTCTAAGAAGTATAATCCAATGAGAAGCCTAGGATTTGCCAGTGTTGTAATGATTGTATGTGGAGCCCTATATGACCAGCAACCTTTTGAGATATTTTTGGCAGTACTTATAATAGCAGTTCTTATAGGGGTAGTTACAAAATACCCCAAATACACTATTATAGATGCAGGTATTACCGTGTTTGGAGTACTTTATCTTGGGTTTTTATTTCCCTTTGTATCACTTGTTAGGCAGATGCATATGGGAGAATTCTTTGTGTGGTTAATATTTATTAGTGCATGGGGAACAGATACCTTTGCCTATTTTACAGGTTATTTTTTGGGTAAACATAAGCTGGCGCCTGCCTTAAGCCCAAAAAAGACAATAGAAGGGGCGGTAGGTGGAGTTATTGGAGCGGCATTATTAGGATTTGTATATGCATGGGTATATGGAACATATATCAATGCTAACATGATGACATATGTTCCAGCCGTTTCATTAATTACTGCACTAGGCTCAGTTATAGCTCAGTTTGGAGATTTATCAGCTTCAACGATAAAAAGATTTCTGGGTGTTAAGGATTTTGGATATATACTACCAGGACATGGTG
>CAYUEJ010000180.1:0-4112 GCA_964442565.1 uncultured Candidatus Epulonipiscium sp. | reverse complement strand
AAAAGCATAAACTCAAGTGGCATAAAGGTAAGGCTGACATAGTAGGTTGCCCTAGCTATATCCCATGGTTTTGATTGCATGACTGGTAGAAGCTGCCTATAGTCTGCTTTTGCCACTATAAATGCTAAAACAATAGCAAGGGGGATAAATACTATAAATGCCAATAACTCCGCCATTCTTCCGTATGCCTCTATCCCCACTCCTACTAAATACGCCACCGTAAATAACATTACCATCATAATTACTCCTGTGGGTGTATTAGGTAAGAGCACCTGCCTTACTATCTCACATAATAACCTAAGCTCAAATGCAGTGGTTATTAAAATCTTAAGTCCAAATAAAACAGTAATAATACTGCCTAGTATATTACCTATAACTATAGGTGCAAACTCTGCAATTGTTTTACCCGGGAATCTCATAGTTAGGCCCGTAATAACTAGTATATATATATATCCTACAACTAGCCCTAATATAGGAATAAGCCATCCGTCCTGCTCCACTATACTTGCCATAATTCTAGGTAATATTAGTATGGGCGTGCTAAACATCTGTAATATAAGTAGGAGGCGCACTTGTCTTCTTGATATTTGGTTATTTCTAATTATCAATTGCTTCACTCCTAATCATTGTCTTTTATTTTGTTCTTGAAAGTTCTAAGACGTATTCTTTGTCTAAACTTTGCAAATATTGGCCTTTCTTTTTGCATAAATAGAGGCATTCTTATTAAGGCATCCTTCCAGTCATTGTAGTCATTAAGCTCTCCTGCTACATAAGGTGATAGATAGGGAATGTTAAAGCTCTTAAGTGTAACCAAATGGGTCATAATAAGAAGAAGTGATATTAAAAATCCATATAACCCTAGTGTTGCTGATAGTATTATTACGCCGTACTTCAATAACCTAAATGCTGTAGTAAGGCCATAATCAGGCACCGCAAATGAAGCTATGGCTGTAATAGCCACAATGATTACTACCATGGGACTAATAAGCTTGGCTGATACTGCAGCGTCTCCTATAATAAGCCCTCCAACAATACCTATGGTATGACCTATGGTTGTAGGTAGCCGCACTCCCGCCTCCCTTAAAAGCTCAAACTCTAGCTCAATTATTATAATCTCAACCACAGTGGGAAATGCTATGCCATCCCTAGCTGCTGCCAAAGATACTGCTAATGATGTAGGTATCATAGTAGGATGAAAATTAAGTAGTGCAATATAAAGTCCTGGCAGGGCTAGTGCGAAAAATGAGACTAAATACCTAAGTATTCTTGTGAAGCTCATAATTGCCCACCTTTGGTAATAATCCTCTGCTGCTTGAAAAAAGCTATTTAAGGTGCCTGGTACAATTAAGGCAAAGGGGGAGTTATCTACAATTATAGCTGCCCTCCCCTCTAAAACCGCTGATGCTACCTTATCTGGCCTTTGGGTAGATTGTATCTGGGGGAATGGTGATAACCAGTCATCTTCTATAAGCTGTTCTATATATCCACTATCAAAAATAGCATCTATCTCATACTTATCAAGCCTTGTCTTAATTTCATCAATTAATCCATCTTGAACAATATCCTCCATATAAACTAGTACCATATCTGTACGGCTCCGGGTTCCATAATTAAGGGATTCTATTTTTAGCTTGGTATCTCTGATTCTCCTTCTTATTAAAGATGTGTTGGTCCTCAGGCCTTCTGTTAATGCATCCTTAGGCCCCCTAATAACAGCCTCATTATCTGGCTCCTGAACCCCCCTGCTACTAAACTTCTTAGTGGCTACAACAAGCCCCTTGGGACTACCGTCTATAAATATGGCCGTATCCCCTGCTAAAACTGCAAAAACAAGCTCATCAAAGCTATCTGCTTCGGCAACATCAACCGTTCCTCCTACTGTGTCCAAAATAAGCTGGGTTAGGGATGTTTGCCTATTATCTATAGATTCTAAGGCCTTATCTTCTTTAAATAATATCTTCTCTATAATACTAAATTCAATTGTTTCTCTACTAGTAAGCCCATCAATATATATAATGTATATATCTAAAGGGTTATCCTTACCAATGGGTATAGTTCTAGCTACTATATCGCTGCAATCTTTAAAAAGTATATCAAGATTTTTTATATTTTCTTTGAGAGATTTCGATAGTCTAATAGAGACCTTATTATCTCTGCCATGAAACCTATCCTCTGGTCTATTCTTAACATTGTCCATATCTATCCCCTTATATCCTATATAATATGACTGCAATTATGCTAGCTATCATATAAGTATATCCAATATACTTTGCGCATCTAGCTTCCACACTTAGACTTTGGTCTACTAGATCCTTACTTCTTGCAAAAGTCATATACCATCCAATCCCGAATCCTACCACAATTAATAACCATGAAAATATATATCTAGCCTCATTCATCTTACACACTCCCTACATATCTCTATATGAGTACCAGTATTTCCATAAGTGGTAATTTTTATTCGTTTTTGCAAAAAAAAAGTGGCTGATATCAGCCACACTACTTTTACTTAGTAGATTTTTCATGTTGTTGAATATATTCTATTATTGAATCACTTTGTCTTTCTATATGTTTTGTGGCTAGGTGTGATGCTAACTCTTCATCCCTATTGCGCAGGGCTTGTAGTATTTCCATGTGCTCTTCTTGTACAGTCATAGACGCCTCTGAATTTTTTAGATAGGAAATTCTAAATCTGTGTACTTGTTCTCCTAGATTTCCAAACATCTGCACTAACTTATCGTTTTCAGTTGCACTAAAAATAACTTCATGGAACTCTACGTCTTTTGCTATCATTGTTTCTATATCATTCTCTTTAACTGCATATTCATATTCAGTATTTACAAGCTGAAGCCTTAAAAAAGATCTTTCATCCATGCGCTGACAGGCTAGTCTTACTGCTAGTGCCTCAAGTGCTGCTCTAACTTCAAGTACATCTTTAATGTCCTTTTGTGTAAACTGGGCTACCTGCGCCCCCTTGCGTGGTACCATTACAACTAAGCCTTCAAGTTCTAGTTTACGTATAGCTTCCCTAATTGGCGTCCTGCTAACCCCCAACTTTTCACCTAGCTGGGTCTCCATTAAGCGTTCCCCCGGCAAAAGTTCCCCTGTTATAATTGCTTTGCGTAGGGTATGAAATACGATATCTCGCAAAGGTTGGTATTCATCTATTTTCATATCTAAAGATTTATCCTTAATACTCATACTCCTTCTCCTTATCTTGTCTGTTATACATCGTTGTTATAAAAACATCTCCTACAAGGTAATCTAGTTTTAGCTTATACACTGCCTTCTTAGCTTGGCTCCTAGAGTGGTAAATCCCAAAAACTGTTGGACCACTTCCGCTCATTACTGCTCCCTTGGCTCCGTATTGTAGCATTACATCTTTAATCTTTTTAATAACCGGATATCTTTTTTCTGTTACGGTTTCTAGTACATTGCACATGTTGCTAGCAATTGTATCTATATCTTTTTCCTCTATTGCATCTATTACCTTTTTATTATCTGGATGTTTTTTTATTGCAGCTATATCTAAACTTTTAAATACAGTTGCTGTTGATACGTTAATCTTTGGTTTTGCTATAAGTACATAACAATCCGGCATAGGAGCAAGTGGTGTAAGTATATCGCCTATACCCTCAGCTAAGGCAGTCCCACCCAAAATACAATATGGTACATCAGCTCCTAGTTTTACTCCCATTTGCATTAACTCATCCTGGCTTAAACCTGTTTCAAATAGGGCATTGAGTCCTATTAATGTTGCAGCTGCATTGGTGCTTCCGCCAGCTAATCCAGCCGCAACGGGTATTCTTTTATTAAGCTCTATAGATACTCCAGTATCAATCCCCATGCTTTCCTTAAAGAGCTTGGATGCCTGATAAACAATATTTCCCTCATCATTAGGTAACCATCTTAGGTTAGTAGTAAGTCTAATTCCTTTGGCATACATTTTGCGTATATAAACTAAATCATATAGATTGACAGTTTGCATAATCATACTAAGATCATGATAGCCATTGGGCATCTTCCCAATAACATCTAATGTTATATTTATTTTTGCCCGGGACTTTAAAGATATTTGATGCATATAGTCACCTTCCCCCATAGTTCTTTTA
>CAYUEJ010000179.1:0-4154 GCA_964442565.1 uncultured Candidatus Epulonipiscium sp. | reverse complement strand
TTAGCATTAGTTTGTATAATCATATTCTTATTTGAGCGAATTTCTTTTTCATTCCAAAAAGGAGAAAGGTTAATAATCTCATCTATGGCACCAGGAATCTGGGGGTCAATTGCATGTGGGAATGTCCCATCAATGATTGCAACAGCGGCAGGGACAATAACAATGGCATCGAGAGAAGCAGGGTCTGCAGAGCAGTGGTGATACTCTACGTCGATTTTTTGATCGGAAAAATGATTAGCAACCTTCTTCATAAAAGATGACTTACCAGTTCCGGGGCCACCTTTAATTATAAAAATTTTATTTGCGTTTTCTTGAGATATAATGTTATTATAGTAAGAATGAAAACCAGATGGTGTATTACTACCTGGGAAAACATGTTTATTGTTACAAAGTAATGGCATATGAAACCTCCTTTTAGAATAATTACTATATAGTGTATGCAGTTTTGGGGGTTCTATGCATGTTGGGGGAATAGTTATGAATTATGTTTACATAGTAGAATGTATCGATGGGACATACTACACAGGTTATACAAATGATATAAAAAAAAGAATAACTGCACATAATGAGGGTAAGGGAGCAAAGTATACAAGGGGGAGAACGCCTGTTCAGTTAAGGTGCCTAGAAACATATGATACAAAAAGCGAAGCCCTTAAAAGGGAATATAGTATAAAAAAGAAATCACGAGTAGAAAAACAAAAATTATTTAATTATAAGGAGTAGGTTAAGATGAAAGATAAAATAAAATCTTATTTCATAGTTACCTTAGGGTCATTTATTATTGCAGCAGGTCTATATTTTTTCCTAGCGCCAGCTAAGCTTGCGGCGGGGGGAGTAAGTGGTTTATCCATTGTTATTAAAGAGTTAATACCGGCTATTCCAATCGGGGTTATTATGCTAAGTTTAAATATTCTAATGTTTATTATAGGATTTCTCATCATCGGTAGAAGTTTTGGCGTCAAGACCATATACGCTAGTTTAATGATCTCTTTAACAATGGTTATGTACGAACAAATAATTGATGTAACCAAGGCGATTAGCCAAGACACATTAGTTATACTTATTTTTGGGATGGTCCTAACTAGCGTGGGGCAAGCTATGATATTTAATCAAGGGGCATCATCAGGTGGGACTGATATTATAGCTAAAATTATTACAAAGTTTTTCCCAATTAATATTGGCATGGCCCTTCAAATAGCTGACTTTTTTGTAATATGCGCCGCAGTTGGTGTATTTGGTATCGAAAAAGGGTTATATGCCCTTTTAGGTATAGCAATAAATGGCTACCTAGTTGACTACATCGTAGCAGGCTTTAATGTTGCAAAGTATGTAACAGTTATATCCTCAAAATCAAAAGAAGTCACTGATTATATAATCAATGACTTAAATAGGAGTGCTACTGTATACTCTGCCAAAGGAGCATACTCCAATCAAGATAGGGAAGTTGTAACAAGTGTTATGAACCGAAGGCAGTTTATACAGCTTAAAAATCAGATGGGCGATATAGACCCTAATGCCTTTGTAACAGTGCAGCAGCTCCATGAAGTAATGGGCGAAGGTTTTACAAATTTGTAAAACCTTTTATAAGCCCAAGTTTACCCTTATAAGGTGGATAACGAAGAGGGATATCAAGTATAGTAGATTTATTTAACATGCTCTTATAATGGGAAAAGGTATCAAAGCTAGCCTTTCCATGGTAACTACCCATTCCACTATAACCAACCCCGCCAAAAGGAAGCCTAGTTGATGCTAAATGCATAATGGTATCATTTATACAGCCACCACCAAAAGAGATGCTATTTTTTACATAGTCAGCTCTTTTTTTATTTGACCCAAAATAATATAATGCAAGTGGTTTAGGCTTACTCTGCACAATATCTATGGCGTCATTTAGGTCGCCGAATGTCATTACTGGCAGTATCGGGCCAAAGATTTCGTCTTGCATCACAGAATCAGATAAGTTTACATTATGAAGGATTGTAGGAGCTATAAATAAATCATCCCTATCAACCTGTCCACCAAAAAATACTTTTTCCTTCTCTATATAATTAACTAGTCTATCAAAGTGATTACCATTTATAATTCTGGAATAATCGGGGCTATATTGAGGATTACTTGTGTAAAACTTAATAATATACTTTGTAATATAGTGTAGTAGCTGGTCCTTGATTTTTTCATGGACTAATACATAATCTGGAGCTACACAGGTTTGGCCACAATTAATAAATTTACCCCATGCTATACGTTTAGCTGCTAAAGTAATATTAGCATCAAAATCTACAATAGCAGGGCTTTTGCCTCCAAGCTCTAAGGTTACTGGGACTAGGTTATCTGCAGCCGTGCTCATGATTTTTTTACCAACGTCAGTGCTGCCTGTAAAGAAAATATAATCAAGTGGCTGATTAAGTAGTTCCTTAGTCACATCTGCATCCCCATCTAATACGCTTACATAATAGCTAGGATATATATCCCCAAGTATTGTCTTTAGAACTTCTGTAGTATTAGGGGAGTGCTCAGAAGGTTTAAGCAGAACACAGTTACCAGCAGTTATTGCTCCTATAAGAGGAGATAGGGCTAACTGAAACGGATAATTCCAGGGGGATATAATTAGGCATACGCCATAAGGCTCAGGAGTAACTGAACTAGTGGATAAAAAGTTAACTGCCGAAGTAGGAACTTTTTTAGATTTCGCAAACTTAGGCAAGTTTTTTATAAGGTACTTAATTTCGTTAAGGACAGTATAAATTTCAGTTGAGAAAGTTTCAAAAGGAGGCTTCTTAAAATCCTTATAAAGGGCCTCTATAATTTCGTCTTTATGAAATTGTATGGACTGATGAAGGGCCTTTAACTGTGATATACGAAAATCTAAATTCTTTGTTGAATTACTATAAAAAAACTCGTGTTGTGACTGTACTATATTAAAAATCTCGTTCATTCTATCACCTCATCAAATATTGTGTTGCCCTTTGTATGTTGTTTTGTAAACTTCTCAATAATATTTGCAGTTACTCCCCAAATAGGTGCTTCATTGGTAGAGTATAGTTGTACCTTTCTAGATTTCCCCCTCCATGGTTTGTGATATAGAGCTGGTAATCCTAGTTCTTTAGCTGGGAAGATAGGGAATTCCTTATTAGGTTCATTCTTAGACTGACGGTATGGTGTAGACCAGCTATCAATCTCGTATGATATAGGGGAAGTTTCTAAAAAATATGAGTAGGGGATTACAAGTAACCTTTCAACCTCTTCTTTATCAATAGGGAGACCATAAGGATCATCAGTATCCAAAAACCCAACATAAACATCAATTAAAGTATACATAGGTGCAATATATGTTCCCCAGTAATAAACATTTTTAATCATAGATTTTTCTATACCTAATTCCTCATGGGTTTCACGGATGGCAGTATCTTTTGTAGAACTATCTAAATCTGGGTCAAATCTACCGCCGGGAAGGCAAACTTCACCTGCTTGACTGATATTATCTGAGCGCTGCTCAAGTACAAGTAGATACTCATCATTTTTTTTAGTGAAGGCCATTAAAACTGAGCTTTTAGGGTATTCATCATCGTTAATATAATTAGGTGGTGAGCTATTTATTTTAATCACATCCATTTCTTATCGTATTTTAAATATTAAAAATAAAAAAATTATAATTTAAATATATCAAACAAATCAATATATAACAAGAAATAACAAGAAATTAATTGGCTTTCTAGGTAGTTATTGTTCCTTATAAGTAAGATGAAAAAGGAGATAATAATAAGGCAAGTAAACAAATTATTTAGGAGGTGCAACAGATGAAATTTAAAAAAATCATCACATTAGTTATAACAATTATATCATTATTTAACTCTATGTTATATGCTAAAGAAGAACTTCCGAAAGATAAGCCGGGAACAGCGGTCTTTGTAATGTCAAATAATACTGACAGAATCAATGTTACTACAGAGTTTATTAAAGAGGGTACAAAAAGTTTGCACTTAGATATGAAGATTCCTATCATGGATGGTTTTAAAAACAAAGTTTTCCAACGTAGATTAAATAAAGAAATAAAAAAAAATCAGCTTTCTTTAAAATCTAGTATTGAAAAGGATGTAGCAGATAGGTTGTGCCTGGTACCGCCTTATCAACTTGTGACAAATTATCATGTTAAA
>CAYUEJ010000178.1:3234-4174 GCA_964442565.1 uncultured Candidatus Epulonipiscium sp. | reverse complement strand
AGGTGATTATATGATTAATGTTAGTTCAGATAAAGCAGAATTAACTAATTCTAAAGAAGATGATAAGAGGACAAAGGCAACTAAGATTGAAATTACCAAAGATGCAATTGCTAGTACGATTGCTATTAATGATAATTCATCAGAATCTGAGTACCCATGGAAAACATTTGTATCTGGTAATGTGATAGACATCGGACGTAATGTATATATGGATAACGATCTTCGCACCGATAGATATGTGAAGGACGGAAAAATAAATGTTGGAAACAGCGTTTTTGGTATTAGTGATGGGGATAAAAAAGGGGTAGAAGACAACGGCAAGGTATATGTTGATCCTAACAAAAGTAGCGGTGTTTACGCTATGGGTAAATTTACAGATGATACTAGTAAAATTAAAATGTCAAGGGCATTTATTGCTGGCCAAGCATATATTAACTTTGGAGATGGTTCGGGATTTCACAAACTATATGAGAGTGCAGGAGAGCCCTTTGAAGATGTATACTATTTGGAAGAATACAGGAATCCATATATAAAGGATTTTACAGGGGATATCCTTGGTGGGGATAATAAGGATTATATTGATGATTTTAAGGACTTAATAGAAAGAGATAGGATTGAAATCGTAGATAGCCACGCGGGGAAAAAACATGCATATGCACCAGCTTTCATATCAGCAGATGGGGATATACACGATTTATCTACTGGTTCAGCAATAGGTTCACAAAGTGATGCAATGGGGATATTTTATGCAGGAATTAATGGTGGGTTTGTAGATACAATACAAGGGGCACTAACATCTGCTTCAGACTGGAAAGATGAGATGCCAAGCTTATCAGACACTAATAAAACTAAGTGGGAGGATGTAATTAATAATTCTAAAGATTATTACCAGGGTGGTAACCCATTTATGAAAGACTATTTTCGAAACCCTGACCCTAAT
>CAYUEJ010000178.1:0-3224 GCA_964442565.1 uncultured Candidatus Epulonipiscium sp. | reverse complement strand
AAAATTGTGATATGAATTTACTACATCATACCCTTTTTCTATTGTTTGTCTAACTAAAGTTGTATCTCCTTTCCAAAAATGAACAATGGAATTTGGCGATAATCTTTGAGTGACACCAGTATCTTTTTCTGATCTAATTGCATACCAAGGTCTACAGGCATATATGCTAGGAAAAAGAGGAGTGTTTTATAGTCATTTTTAAAAAGTAGCAGGCAGTACATCAGGCCTTGAGCCAGTGGAAAGGGAATTTGGAGACCTTGTAAAAGTGGGGGTTTTTGACACTCCCAAGGAATGGTCGATAAATAACCCTATTAAGGTTATCACTAGCGGTGAACTTACACCTTCTAGAGAAGCTGTTATTGATATATCAGATTACAACAATGTTCCGACAGCTCTTATATGTACTGAGCCAAATTCAGTCCTAAGGTTAAAATCTTCAACGGGGAAAAGAGATTTTACTGGAATAATTATAACGCCAGGTAAGATTGTTATAGAAAGCAAAATGACCATAAATGGTATAGTAATAGCCGGTAATGAAAAGCAAGGCGGAACAACGGAGGATATAAGAAAAGGTGAAAATGCGGGGATAAAGATAGAAGCAGGTAGTAATGTGGTTAAGTTCAAATATGATATAAAGGAAGAAAAAGACCGTAATATGATACTGGATATTAAATTCATGGATAAATCCTTACAGCGTAAACTGTATGATTGTCTTGGTATGACCAACTATAGGTCAGCTCCAGCGCCTATAGAATCACCAAGTAATCATAATGAGAGGGTAGAAGCTATTTTTGGCCCTAGCGGCAAACGCAAAGTTAAACTTAGTAATGAGTCAGTTATTAGCTCTAACCAAGAAGGACTTCAATTCAAGATGAAGTCACTTAAAAAAATAAAGAATTAGAGTAGGGGGCATACAATGAGTAAAAAGATAATAAGAGCCGTAGCACTCTGCAGCACCGCATTGTTTATAAGTGCTTGTAGTCTTAACACCCCATTTAAAACGCAGCATGTGGCGGGGGCTAGGGCCAGTATACAACCACAAACAGAAGAGTTTGTTGATGAATCAGTGGCAACTAATCAGCAGATGAAATCCTTTTTTGCAAAGTTTTTAAAGGTTAGCCACGAGGATTTACTAGTTTTAAATCAAAAGCCTAGAGAGGTTAACGATGAGTACTGGAGGGCATATAAGGCATATGAAACAAAGGTTAATGATATACTAGGGGAGTATTTATCTAGTGAGGCAAAGGCAAAATTAAGCAATCAATATCTTCACGATGATTTTCAGTTCCCGCGCTTTGTGGAGCTTAATGACTATATGATTACAGATATAGCTAACGTATCTGATGCAAAAATCGTATCAAAACAGGTCAAAGAGGACAGTATTGTTTATGAAGTAGAGGTAATAGCTATGGCTAATGTTATTGATTTAGACTGGGCCAATAAAAAATACACATGGGATGGTGAAAAAGGATACTATATTCAAAGTATATTTTTAGACACAGGTGTTGATGCAGATGAGGAGCCAGGACTAGATAGAATTAGGGTAGCTATGAACTACTTTGTTGAAATTCCTGATGGGGAGACCTTTACTGTTAATTCAGTTAGGGAAAAAACAGGCCTATATTTAGGAATGGATGAGCAGGCTAATATTAAAAACAATCAATTCATTACAAGACGTTCATTTTTAAATGCTGTTATTGTTAAAGAAGAAGCTGTTATCCATGATTTTCTTGACGAGTTCTTAAAGGAAGATTACAACTTTTATAGTTATTATAGGAAGGCTTATGATACGGATTTTGAGACGTTTAGAATACTTTTTGAAGATTACTTAAACCTGAGTGATATAGTAGCATTAGATGAAGAGAATTATAAGAGGCAATTTGAACCATCTATTATTCCCTTAAAAGACAATATGGAAAGTTTGTATTTTGATGTTATAGAAGATGTTGTTGTAATGCCTCACGTATCATCAAGCTCTAAACTCTCTACTTACCAAGTAGTAATTAATGCTGATGTTAGATTAATTAATGGGCAGGTTGTTCCGTATGAGTATACTTATCTTATAATTTTAGATAAGGAACTTAGGATTTCTTCAATGAGGCTTATGACCCAGCAAGAGCTTGACCCAGAAGAAATTGCTGGGCAAGGAGTTACTGTGGAAGAGGCAAGCGAAGAAAATGACCTTGACCTTGAAGAGGAGCAATAGTAAACTAAGTAAAAGACTTATCATACTTAGAAAGGTAGACAATATGCTTAAGAGATTTTATCCAGACTACTATATTACATCTATTTTTGAAATAGATACAGAAGATCTAAGGAAGAAGGGTATTAAAGCTTTAGTTTTTGATATAGATAATACCCTAGTTCCTTACGATGTAGAGTTACCTCCTAAAGAAATAATAAAGTATTTTAAAGAATTACAAGAAAAAGGGTTTAAAATTTGTTTATTCTCCAATAATAATAAGGAGAGAGTAATTCGTTTTAATAAAGGATTAAGACTAATTGCTATATACAAGGCTAATAAACCCCTGAAAGGTAAGTTCAAGATAGCTATGGATTTACTAGGAACAGATAAATCTTCAACAGCTATAGTTGGGGACCAAATATTTACAGATGTATATGGTGGTAATAGAACCGGAATTACCACCATTTTAGTTGCACCTGTTAGTGATAAGGATGAATGGATTACTAAGATTAAGCGTGGACTTGAAAGGAGGGTCATTAATGTTTACCAAAGATCAAGTAAAGATTAATAACCTCATATCAGGTTCTACAGGAGTTTATGGGATAATAGGTAATCCAGTCACCTTTAGCCTATCTCCTATGATTCAGAATACACTTTCTAGTTTCCTAGGAATAGATACAGCCTATCTTCCTTTTCCAGTAGAAGATGGAAGGCTAGCTGATGCTATAAAGGGAGGGCATGCTCTTAATATTCAAGGATTTAATATAACTCATCCTTATAAGCAAGATGTTATGGAGCATCTTACCCATATTGATCCACTAGCTAGGCAGATAGGTGCAGTTAATACTCTAAAATATGAAGGCAAAGGCTACAGTGGCTATAATACAGACGCTGATGGCCTTTATACATCTTTAAAACAAAATAATATTAGCCTTGAAGATAAAGAAATTATCGTATTAGGAGCTGGAGGAGCCGCAAGGGCTACCCTTATGATGGCTGCTAAATACGGGGCAAGGAGTATATATATATTAAATCGTAC
>CAYUEJ010000177.1:0-4174 GCA_964442565.1 uncultured Candidatus Epulonipiscium sp. | reverse complement strand
GGTAGCCAGTCAGCTTAGCTAGCTCACCAATTGAAATGTATTCAGAGGCTAAAATACTCTCAATAGATCTTTGCCTTGCCATATCTTCTTCCTTTCCTTTTATTTTCTCATATTACACGCCTGCGAAGTCTCATGCCTTGTACAGGGACATGACTAACAACAACGGCAGTTGGTGTAGCGTAATAAACAATATTATTAATCCGTATAACCGGGACTTGCCCTTCTTTTAATACAGTGAAATGATGTCCTTGGCTAATTAAACGATTCTTTAAATTTTCCAGCCTTTTAACTTCATTTGAAAAACCCTCTTCTATTTCTATAAAAATAGATTCAGAGCGTTCGACTGGTGGGAATACAAAACTTAGGCCAGAACCCACTTTGCTAGACATTATTTGTTTCTTTATCCTTAGGTAATTTTTAATACCAACTAAAATGGTATCATGAACCTTGACTGGGAAGAGTGTTCTGAGCAATGAATTAGGATGGAGTAAATCGTAGGCATCAAGGTTGATCCTAGCTACCCTAAGCTCCTCTTCCGAAAATACCTCCTTAAGAGCAGCACTTTCCCTTAATAACCAAAACATACATATAGACTCTTCTGTCAGCTGTCCATCTTCTAAAAGCTCCATCTTAATTTGGCTTATTTCTTTTATATAAGTTTTCTCATTGGCCCGGTATTCTCTTAATGAAATACCAGATGAGTCATACAATAGATCACAGCCCAAGAGGCTTGGTATTTCTTCCATAAAATCCACTTTTAAAAGGTCAGCAGCGATTACTTTTTCTAGTTTGTTTTGGAACCTGCGGCTAGTAGATGCTGCAGCTTTTAACCATCCTTCCAGGGTATAGCTTAATTCCTCTTTACGATTCAGTAGATGATATAGCAGAAGTTTTTGGAATTTATCTAGGCCAAGTCCTTCTACAGACTCCCTTTTTAAGTTAAGTTTACCATTAATATTATCAAACTTACCATTAAGATAAATATCTAAAATAATAGCCGAGCTAGCCACCCTCATAGTTATTGTTTTAGGCACTGTATTATAATTGCTACGCTGACCATTCAGCCCAATTACAGCAAAACTTTGAAGCAAAGATTCATTCATAACCACCATCTCCTTTAAATATATCACATATTACTTACTACATACTACTTATTACTTATTATATACTATGTAAAAGTTATTGTAAATAACATATCAACTTATTAGTTATGAATATTGATTTGTATTTCTGCAAAGTATATAATAGGTATTCAAGATATGACTAATAAAAAATAAGTAGGTGCAAAAATGAATGATATAATTATAATTGGTGGTGGCCCTGCTGGATTAACGGCTGCATTATATGGTGGGCGGGCAGGACTAAAGACATTATTAATCGAAAAGGCATTTCAAGGCGGACAGATGGTAACAACGGGTCAAATCGATAATTACCCTGGGATAATGGGTATAACAGGGCCAGACTTATCTAATGCAATGTTTGAGCAGGCCAAGCAGTTTGGGTTAGAGACAGAGTTCAAAGATGTAGTATCTATTGGTGTTGAAGGTGATATAAAACGTGTTGTTACGTCAGAGTGGGTATATGAGGCTAAGGCAATTATACTTGCTATGGGAGTAGTTCCACGTAAACTAGGCCTAGAAGGCGAAGAGGGGCTAACAGGACGCGGTATATCATACTGTGCTAACTGTGATGGAGGATTTTATAAGGATAAAGTAGTTGCTATTATTGGAGGTGGGGACACTGCAGTAGAAGATGCATTGTACCTTGCTAGGATAGCAAAAAAGGTTTATTTAATCCACAGAAGAGATTCCCTAAGGGCTGTAAGTTATTTGAAAACAAAACTATTTGAATCTAATGTAGAGATAATATGGGATAGCCAAGTAACAAAGCTATATCAAGAGCAAACCTTAACGGGTATAGAGATTACTAATAATAAGGACCATACATCAAGGGATATAGATTTAGATGGGATATTTGTTGCAGTAGGCAGTGTACCTACAACTGACTTTATACAAGACCTAGTAGAACTTAGCGAGGATGGGTATATTATAACCGATGAAAACTGCAGAACAAGCGTGGATGGAATTTTTGCAGTAGGGGATGTAAGGCAAAAAAGGCTTCGCCAAATAGTTACCGCAGCCGCCGATGGCGCAGTTAGTATCTACGAAGCCCAAGACTACCTATTCCGTCTGTAGAGGTTTTAAATTTTTAAGGGAAAAGTCCAAGATAGGTGCAGAGTGTGTAAGGGCACCACAAGATACAAAATCAACGCCGGTTTGAGCAATATCTCTTAGCCTACCCAGTGTAACGTTCCCAGAGCACTCTGTAAGGGCCTTATCCCCTATTAGCTTAACAGCTTCTGACATAGTATTATTATCCATATTATCTAGCATAATAATATCAGCGCCAGCATCTAGTGCTTCCTGCACCATATCTAGATTCTCAACCTCAACCTGAATTTTCCTAACAAAAGGAGCATACTCCCTTGCCATTTTAACAGCATTTGTAATACCACCTGCTGCTCCTATATGGTTATCTTTTAGTAAAACACCATCTGATAGGTTGTACCTGTGATTTAAACCACCGCCAACTTTAACGGCGTATTTTTCAAACACCCTCATATTAGGTGTAGTTTTACGCGTATCTAGTAATTTTGTATTTGAGCCTTCAAGGGCCATAACAAGACTATTAGTTAATGTTGAAATACCACTCATGCGGCAAAGATAGTTAAGGGCTGTTCGTTCCCCAGATAATATAGCGCGCATATCGCCAGTTAGGGCCCCTATAACATTACCATTCTTAACCTTGTCCCCGTCTTTATAGGTTGTTACAAATTCAATATCCCCAAGCAGATTAAAAACTCTTTTAAAAACATCAAGACCACATACAATACCATCTTCTTTACATATTAAATTAGCAGTTCCAAGGGTTTTTGTTCTTAAAATAGAGTTAGTTGAAACATCCTCACTGGTAATATCTTCCTTTAAGGCATCAAGTAGGTAATCATCCACCTTGATGCTCATATTAACATTATTAATCATTATAATATCCTTTCTAATTAAAATTGTTATTATGCTAAAAGATGCATGTTTTTTAAAGCTGCCCTAGCACCTTCACTTGTTTTTTCATCTATATGCATTTGTGGTGTTAAAGTCACTAAGGAGTCATAAAGTTTCTCCAGGGTAATTTTCTTCATATTTCTACAAATCTGATGATCATTTACTATGTAGAACTGTTTTCCAGGATTGTCCTGAATAAGCTGATGTAAGATACCAACCTCTGTGCATATTATAAACTTTTCGTCCTTACTAGTAGCAACATAGTCAAGAATAGCAGAAGTACTACCTATAAAATCCGAAAGCCCTAGTACAGAGTTATTGCATTCAGGATGGGATAAGACTTTGACTCCCGGATGATCCTGCTTACATTCAATAAGGGCCTCTGGGGTAATATCATTATGTACACAGCAAAAACCATTGTTAGAAATAAAGTTCTTCTCTGGAATTTTACTAGCAACATAGCCAGCTAAGTTTTTATCTGGTACAAAAAAGATATTATTTTCCTTAAGGCTTTTTATAATTTTAATAGCATTAGCAGATGTTACGCATACATCAGATAAAGATTTAATTTCGGCAGTTGAGTTAATATAACAAACAACAGCAAGGTCATGGTACTGGGTCCTAATCTGCTCAATATCATATGCTGTGACCATGTGGGCCATAGGGCAGTCTGCCTTCTCATCAGGAATGATAATAGTCTTATGAGGACTAAGAAGCTTTGCACTTTCAGCCATAAAGTTTACACCACAAAAAACGATAGTATCCTTATCAGAATTTAGCGCTATCTGACTAAGGTAGTAGGAATCCCCTGTGTGGTCCGCAATGTCCTGAATTACTCCATCAACGTAATAATGAGCTAGTATAAGAGCATTTTTTTCTTTCTTAAGTCTTTGTATTTCGTCTGCATAATTTATTCGATTCATATGATTTCACCCATTTTCTAAATTTGGTACATTATATCATTTTAGAAAGTGGGTGTCAAGACAGGTGTAAAAACAGCATCTTAACTTAGATTACCATAAGCCCTCTTAATCATATCCATTCTTGAAAGAATGCGTGAGAATATATAGTCAACTAGTGTAATTGCAACCATAGACTCAACCACAATAACGGCC
>CAYUEJ010000176.1:0-4186 GCA_964442565.1 uncultured Candidatus Epulonipiscium sp. | reverse complement strand
AGACGGTGGATATTTTCTAGTTACATCAGATGGCTATCCAGTACTTACAGTAGATGATGAACCCCTTGAACTAGATGATGATGTTGATATGAGTAGGCTTAGCGTTTCCCAGGATGCAATTGTAAGCTATATAGACGCAGAAACAGGGGAAAATATTGAACTTGGGCAACTTCAAATCGTTCAATTCCCGAATGTTGGAGGTCTTGAAGCTATCGGATCCAACCTATATATTAAAACGCTAGCATCAGATGAACCACTTATAGAAGCAGATGGTGAAGTAGCAAGAGAAAGTATAATAAAGCAGTATTTTCTAGAGGGTGCTAACGTTCAAGTAGCAGAAGAAATGGTAAAATTAATCGTAGCACAGCGTGCTTATGAGTTGAATTCTACAGCAATTAAGACGGCAGATTCTATGTTACAAGAGGCTAATCAGCTTAAGCGCTAATCCTCGGGGACGGTTAACAAGAATGGCCAATGAAAGCTAGAAAGCTTGGGGACGGTTAACAAGAATGGTCAATGTGGGGCACGGATAGAATGAGGTGAAATAAGTGAAGATACAAAACAACATAGGCCTAATGCAAGGGCAAGATATGTTAAAGTTAAATAAAGACAAAGAAGTAGAAGAGTCCTTCGAAAAGTTTTTGCAAAAAGCTCAATCAGATAAGGATGATGAACAACTAAAGGCGGCCTGCAGGGAAATGGAAGCTTACTTTATCCAGCAACTATATAAAACTATGAGAACCTCTACCCAATTAGGTGAGGGAATTATTACCAAAGGCCAACATGAAGAAATCTTCGAAGACATGTTAATAGAAGAGCAGAGTAAAGAGGCAACCAAGGCCGGAGGTATTGGGCTTGCTGATATGCTTTACAAGCAGTTATCTATAGAGCGTGCAGCAGAGCAAGATATAAAATTATAAAAAATAAGGTGGTGTAATGTGCTAGACTTTATTCCAGTGACCTTTAGGATTCTTATTTTGGCTGCAATTCCTATTTTGGAGCAAAAAGCGGCTATTCCTATAGGTGTTATCGCAGGCCTTCCGGTATGGGAAGTATATATATTGACATTAATAGGGGCAATTTTACCATCACCTTTTATTGTTTGGTTTATAGAGCACATATTTGCGTTTTTAAAGCGCTATCCTATAATGGAGAGAATAATTACTAAATTTGAAAACAAGACCCGGGGGAAAAGTGGAAATATCGAGAAATATAAGCTATTAGGTCTTTTTATATTTGTAGCGATACCACTTCCAGGTACAGGCGTATGGACAGGATCCTTGGCATCCGTCTTATTGGGTATTGAGAAAAAAGGTGCGGTATTAGCAGTATTTATGGGAGCTGCGGTTTGCGGGCTATTAATAATGGCATTTACCAGTGGTATGGGGCTGCTAATTAATTAGTTTTAATGCTAAAAAAATTGACAAATAATAAGGGAAAAGCTATACTATGATTATAAACTAAATAACATCTTATCAAGAGAGGTGGAGGGATAAGGCCCTATGAAGCCCAGCAACCAGCATAAAGCAGTGGTGCCAATTCCCCCGAATTTTAATATTCGGAAGATAAGAGCCAAAAGATGGAATAATACGGGAACCTTGCGAGGTTCTTTTGTTTTTTGTCAGGAAAGCTCGGTTTTTTAATAAGGTTCAGTTTTTCTCATACGGTAAGCAAGAAAAAAGGAGGATAAAATATGTCAAAAAGATTATTTACATCAGAATCAGTAACAGAAGGACATCCAGATAAAATAGCAGACAAAATCTCAGACTCTGTTCTAGATGCTATTTTTGCCCAGGACCCAAATGCAAGGGTAGCGTGTGAAACTGCTATTACTACAGGGCTTATATTAGTAATGGGTGAGATAACAACGGATTGCTACGTCGATATCAACAAGATCGCAAGGGGGACGGTTAACAAAATAGGCTACAATAACGCGGATTTCGGTTTCGATGCCAACACATGCGGGGTAATCGTATCAATCGATGAGCAGTCGCCAGATATTGCCCAAGGGGTTGATGGTGACCAGGAAGCTAAGCATGATGATATGACTGATGCTCAAATAGAAGCATCAGGCGCAGGGGACCAAGGGATGATGTTTGGTTATGCATGCGACGAGACGGAGGAACTTATGCCTATGCCAATTTCGTTGGCGCATAAGTTATCACAAAGACTTACAAAGGTGCGTAAGGACGGTGTTTTAACCTATCTTCGCCCAGATGGTAAATCCCAGGTAACGGTAGAATATGAGGACGATAGACCAGTAAGGATTGACGCGTTAGTTGTATCAAGCCAGCATGCGGAAGACGTTAGCCAGGAGCAAATCTATAAGGATATAATGGAACATGTCATAAAACCAATAATACCAGCAAACCTTTTAGATGATGAAACAAAATACTATATTAATCCAACAGGACGCTTTGTAATAGGAGGACCAAACGGTGACTCAGGTCTTACAGGGCGTAAGATAATAGTAGACACATACGGAGGCTACGCAAGCCACGGTGGGGGGGCATTTTCAGGAAAGGACCCAACTAAGGTGGATCGTTCAGCAGCATACGCGGCCCGTTACGTTGCGAAAAACATAGTAGCAGCAGGGATTGCAAAAAAATGTGAAATTGAGCTTGCCTATGCAATTGGGGTTGCAAAACCAGTATCCGTTCTTGTAAACACATATGGAACAGGTATAATATCCGATGAGAAACTTGTAGAAGTAATCAATGAACACTTTGATCTAAGGCCGGCAGCTATAATTAAAATGCTAGATCTTCGTAAGCCGATTTATGAACAAACAGCGGCTTATGGGCATTTTGGTAGGACGGACGTTGACCTGCCTTGGGAGAGGGTGGATAGGGCGGAGGCCCTTTTGGGGACGGTTAACAAAATGAAGTAATCAGGAAAAAGGGGACGGTTAACAAAAAGATGCAGATTGCATATTTTTGTTAACCGTCCCCTTTTTTCGTTTAGGAAAGGAAATAACTGGCAATACTCCTATATAAGAACAAAAAAATAAGAATAAAGGGGATATATATATGCCAAGGATAGCAAGAGTTAAGGTAGCAAATATGTCATATCATGTTATGATAAGAAGTATAATGGAGATTGAATTATTTAAGGAAGATGAAGATAAGGAGAAGTATTTTGAGTTAGTAGAGAAGAACCAGCTTAAATATGGGTTTAAGGTGTATGGTTACTGCTTGATGAATAATCATGGTCACCTTATTATTGATCCAGCGGGAGCAGATATATCTAAGATTATGCATGCAATTAACTTTTCGTATGCCAGGTACTTTAATAAGAAATATAAGCGTTATGGGCATGTCTTCCAAGATAGATTTAAGAGTAAAATTGTCGATACAGAAAGATATATGATAACTTTATCTGCCTATATACACAATAATCCTAAAGACATGCCAGGATATGAAAATAATGTAGAAGATTATCCATATTCGAGTTTTAAAGAATATCTTAATAAAACGGACACGTTTGGTATTTTAACAAGGTCATTTTTAGAAAACTTAATTGGCTTCAAAAAGAAAGAAAACAAAGAGAATTATACAACCCTAGTAAAAGAAAGTATCAGTGAAGAAACTGAAACAGAAATAGAGTTTACTAAGCCGGAAAGTGAATATTATAGCCATAAAAAAATAATTATTAGGAACCGGAAGCCCGATGAAATAATAACTTATCTATCAAGGTTATTAAATAAAAATCCTAAAGATGTCCATATTAAATACAGAAGGGAACATACTAAAATGAGGGCGTTGGCATGTTTTTTAATGAGTAGTCTTTGTGGTATAAAACAAGAAGAAATTTGTGAAGCCATCGGAAATATAACCCAGTCAGGGGTATCATATTTAACTTCTAAAGGGCTAGAATTTGTTTATGCCGACAGGAGTATATTAGATAGTTTAATTGGCCAATTAAATTAATTGGGGTTAAATTGTTAAAAAATAGAATGCAATAGGACTCAGTGGGGCAAATGTAGCGCACGATTGTGGGCTCTTTTGGGATGCATCAAATACATATAGGGTATAAAAATAATATCAAAGTTCATCAGATTTTTAGATATTGATGAGCTTTTTTGTTTTTCAGAGATTTTAAGTTAGTCGGGGACTTTAGGCTAAGAGAGGGGGACGGTTAACAAAAAGATGCAATTTGTATATTTTTGTTAACCGTCCCCCTCCCC
>CAYUEJ010000175.1:0-4222 GCA_964442565.1 uncultured Candidatus Epulonipiscium sp. | reverse complement strand
ATCTTTTATCTAAGATGTATTCAAACCTGAAAAATGAAGATAAATCTAAGATAGCTAAAGAAAGTTATGGGGTTCCATATTTATATATTAGAAACTGGCTGCATGCCTTAACGATGGTAAGAAACATATGTGCCCACTATGGAAGATTATACAACAAGAGTCTTACAATAAAGTTTAAGCTCCATAGAGATGCAAGAAATAAGGGATTAAGAAATGATACTGTATTTACTGCTATTTATATAATGGGTAAACTTACAAAAGATAAAAAAGAATGGCGTACCTTAATAGCCAACCTTAAAGGATTAATTGAGCAGTATGAAAAAGTAGATATTAGTTTAATGGGTTTTCCTGTTAATTGGGAAGAATTACTTGAAAAAATAGAATAGATAATAAACTCTCAGGAAACTGGGAGTTTTTAATGTCTATTTTTAGAAAAGGGATTAAATGTTGATGGATTTGATAGTTCGGCAGATATGTTAAAGATATTTGGTTTGCCCACCTGAAGGTATTTTTATGTAGTTATATTGATACAAATTTACTCCAGTGTAAATATATCGTATCATACAAGAGATGTGTATTGAATATAATATTGCAAACTTGACGAACTAATTAATGTATGATACGATTTAACAAATTAAATAATAAGCAGGGGAGCTTGTGAGCAAGCTGAGAGGAAGTAATTAACTTCGACCCTTATACCTGATTTGGATAATGCCAACGTAGGAAGTGATATATTTGCTTATTTGCGAGGAATACCTATCGGTATTCCTCGCTTTTTGCATGCTATATGATAATCATCTCACTTCTATGTTAATAAATAGATTTAATAAGGAGGGGCATCATGTTTAAGTATATTATTGATAACACAAAGAAAACGACACCACTTGTACACGTAATTACAAACTATGTAACCGTAAATGATTGTGCAAATATAATTTTAGCTTCAGGTGGTTCGCCAATTATGGCAGATGATATAAATGAAGTTGCAGACATAACAACTATTTGCAATGCCTTGGTAATAAACATGGGTACACTTAACAAAGATACGATTGAAGCCATGATTGTAGCAGGAAGACAAGCAAACAAACTAGGTCACCCTGTTATTTTAGACCCTGTTGGAGCTGGGGCTTCAAACTGGAGGAATATAGGTCTTGCAAGGCTATTAAATGAAGTGAAATTTGCTGTAATACGTGGCAATATCTCTGAGATAAAGGCGGTTTATTACGGAAGTGGTAACACTAGTGGTGTAGACGTAAATGCTGATGATATTGTAACTCAAAGTAATTTAATTCAAACTATAACGTTTGCAAAAGAATTAAGCAAGAAAACAGGTGCAGTAATTGCAATTAGCGGTGAATTTGATATTGTTACAGATGGAAATAAGGCATATGTAATCAAAAATGGTCACGAAATAATGACGAAAATCACAGGAAGTGGGTGTATGTTGGCAACAGTTATAGCAACCTATTGTAGTGCGAATTATAATAATTTATTGGATGCAACAGCAGCAGCAGTTTGCTCAATGGGTATAAGCGGCGAGCTTGCATATGACAAAATGGTGAAAAATGACGGTGGTTATTCTTCTTTTAGGATGTATCTTATAGATTACATGAGCAAATTAGAGGGGGAAACGGTGGAAAGAGGTGCAAAATATGAAAGACATTAAAGATTCCCTGCTTTTATATGCTGTGACTGACCGTACTTGGGTTGGTAAGCAAACACTTCTGGAACAAGTAAAGGATAGCCTTGATGGAGGGGCAACCTTTATTCAGCTTCGCGAAAAGGAACTTGACCATGGAACTTTTTTAGACGAGGCAAAACAAATGAAATCCCTATGCAACACATACAATGTTCCATTTGTTATTAATGATAATATAGAGATAGCCATTGAATGTGATGCTGATGGTGTCCATGTTGGTCAAAGTGATATGGACACTTTAAATGTCAGACAACGACTGGGCAAAGATAAAATTATTGGTGTTTCAGCTCAAACCGTGGAACAGGCTATCATTGCACAAAATAGTGGGGCTGACTATCTTGGTGTCGGTGCGGTATTTACCACTTCCACAAAACTTGATGCAGATACCGTCTCATTTGAAACTCTTAAAGAAATTTGCAAGGCTGTAAGTATTCCTGTCATAGCAATTGGTGGAATCTATGAATATAATATCTTAGAACTATCTAGAAGTGGTATTGTTGGAATTGCCGTTGTTTCTGCAATTTTTGCTCAAGATGATATAAGGAAATCTACGTCTACTCTTTTAGAATTGACAACAAAGATGGTGAACGCTTAATGGAGATAGCAGGAGCAATATTTGATTTTGATGGCACACTTGTTGATTCAATGTACATTTGGGATAATGTTGGAGCAGATTATTTAAGAACACTTGGCATAACACCAGACGACAATTTGAATGATGTTTTATTAACTTTAAGTCTTGTTGAAGCTGCAGAGCACTTTCAATTACATTACAATGTGAAGAATACAGTTGAGCAAATTATAGACGCTATTAACAAACTTGTAGAGCATTTATATTTTGATGTAGTTAAGCTTAAAGATGGTGTTAAACCGTTGCTGGAAAATTTCAAAAAGCAAGGAGTTAACATGTGCATTGCAACAGCCGCCGACAAATATTTAGTGGAGGCATGTTTGAAAAGAAATGACATCTTTGATTATTTTGGAGCAATTTTCACCTGTACAGAAGTCAAGGCTGGCAAAGATTTGCCAATAATATATTTGAAGTCACTAGAATTTCTCGGCACTGATATTTCAAATACATATGTTTTTGAGGATGCTTTACATGCAATTGAAACGGCACAAAAAGTAGGATTTAGTGTAATTGGGGTTTATGATAAATTTTCGGAAACTTTGCAAGATGAAGTAAAATCAACAGCCAATATATATTTTAAATCATTTAATGATTGGGAAGGAATATTATGATGAAGAAGGTTTTAACAATTGCAGGCTCAGATTGCAGTGGTGGAGCTGGAATACAAGCTGATATAAAGACAATAGCTTCACATAAGTTATATGGAATGAGTGTAATAACAGCGCTTACTGCCCAGAATACAACTGGTGTTTATGGGGTTTTGGAGGCAAGCCCTGAGTTTGTGGCGCAGCAAATAGACTGTGTTTTTAGTGATATTCGACCTGATGCTGTTAAGATTGGGATGGTATCAAATAGTGCAATTATTGAGCTTATCGTAGAAAAATTATTAGAGCATAAAGCTACAAATATTGTTGTTGATCCTGTTATGATTTCTACAAGCGGAAGTAGGCTTTTAAGTAATGGAGCAATGGATGCTTTGATCAACAAGTTGCTACCTATGGCCACTGTTATTACACCAAACATACCAGAGGCAGAAGACCTGTGTGGCTTAAAAATTACAACCGAAGATGACATGACTAAGGCAGCTGCAATTATTTCTAAAATGTTAAAAGGTGGCATACTAATTAAAGGTGGCCACTTAAAAAGCACAGCTAATGATCTTTTATACATTGATGGCAAATACACTTGGTTTAATGGCATTCGTATTGAAAATCCTAATACCCATGGTACAGGTTGCACCTTATCTTCCGCTATAGCATGTAACCTTGCAAAAGGATTAGATTTAGAAAAAAGCATTGAAAATGCAAAGATATATGTAACAGGTGCATTGAAGGCGAACCTTAATTTAGGCAAAGGAAGCGGACCATTAAATCATACATATAACATGAGATTATAGGTGTGATTTAATGATTAACTATTTATAAAGAGGAAAAATCCAATTTGTTAGCTACTTAATTATTATATATGATAAATTATAAAAACAGAAGGAGCAAAAAAATGAGTATAAATCACGGTGAGATATTAATGCAAAAACCAATCAGTCAATACGCTAGATACATGAAAAACTTGACACCAACGAACATACCTGAGACTTATGCTCTGAAATCTTAAGTGGAGATTCATTATTGATAACTGAAATACCTTCATTCACCGCCCCTAAACCTAAAATTCCTGTTTTTAAGCAAATTGAGGGTTTGAGGGTTTTAGCTCTCCGCGGTTTTGTTTTTAGCGGTATCGATTTAGAAGCAAAGAGGCCTAATATCTCAGAAACACAGTTGTTAGAAGTATCATATCCAAATAATCCAATCTTGCTGTCAGGGGGGATGTCAAGGGATTCGTATACCTTTGGATGATTCAATACTTAAAATTAAACGGGATATTGAGATATGGAT
>CAYUEJ010000174.1:0-4226 GCA_964442565.1 uncultured Candidatus Epulonipiscium sp. | reverse complement strand
TTTCATAATCCCAGCTGAACTTACTTGCTCAACTGCCAAAGTATACCACTTATTTTCTTCAACATCATCATAGTTTTTAGCCTCGGTTGTATCCGTAAGGCCAAATATTCTCACTATAATTGCTGCAAGCTCCGCGTTTGTTACCCCATCATTAGGTTTAAAACTGCCATCTTCATACCTATCTATAATATTACTTTGTGCCCATTTATTGATTACCTAGGTATACCACTGATTTTCTATTACATCATTAAATATTTGAGCATCTTTTCTATGAGTTGCCCATAAGTAGTTTCCTTGCACATTTGTTAATACCATTGCTAATACTAATAAACCGCATAGTATCCTCTGTTCTTCCATGTATCTTCCTCATAAATAATCCCCTCTCCTTACATTCACTTAGTCCACGTCATACTGTGTAATCTTCATCCAATCATATTCAGCTCTAAGAGGCACTGTACCATCAAAAGCATTTAACCAACCATCTACACCTACACCAGGCCACGTATTCATCATAACCTTTCCCGGTGTTTGTGGAATATTATCTGTTGCTTTATATACCTCAATACCATCTACGTACCAGGTAATAGAGTCTTTGCGCCACTCAAAAGCATAGTCATGGAATGCGTCTGCAGCATCAAACCCTAAGTCATGTACATATTCATGGTTTCCTACTCCATTAGTAAAGTAATTATATTGCACCTTCGTCGTATCTTTACCTAGAAATTCAATATCTATTTCATCCCAAGGCTCATTATCAGTAGGTCCTATATAAGTAAAAAACGAAGAAACTACCCCATTATTCTTAATAGGCTTCATACGTATTTCATATCTTCCGTAAGAAAATCTTTCCCACGTCCTATATTCTCCCCCAGACCATTTGGGCTTGGCATTTTCTCCATCTTGATCTACTTGAAGAAACATACTTCCGTTCTCAAAAATAACATTATCTGCTCTCCATGTACAATCAAACATCTGCCCATTAGTCCAACCATCCGCCTTCTCCATTTGGTCTTCCTCATACCTATTGAAATCTAATGCTAAAACAACTGTTTCATTTGAGCTTTCTAAATTCACTTGTTTTATTCCCTCCGCTGAAAATTCAACATTATGCTTTTTTATCTCTTCTTGGCCGTTTTGAACTTTCCCACATCCAAATAAAGATATGCCCGTAGCTAATAGTAATATCATCATCTTTTGTTTATTTATTATTACTATCCCTCCCCCTTTATTCTATAAATGCTGCTACCTAACTTTCCGATAACAGCATAGTTTATTCTCCTTGTATAAGACTTGTACCACTTTATATTACTCCCACTACTAATAGATTAATTAAAGGCTTTATTATAATATTGTACCATTGCTCTCTATGACTTTCTTGTACCAATAACCTGAATCCTTAATAATTCTTTCTTGGGTGTTAAAATCTACATACACAAGACCAAATCTATCCTCATACCCACTGTGCCATTCAAAATTATCCATAAAGGACCACTGGAAGTATCCTGCAATCTCAATGCCATCACTAGCAGCTCTTTTAAACTCCGCTAAGTATCTGTGTAAAAAATCTATTCTATTTGGATCATGGACCTTACCATCTAAAGAAACTACATCATGACAAGAGAGTCCATTTTCTGTAATATAAATTGGTTTTTTATAACGTTCATATAAAAACTTTGGTCCCCAATACAATGCTTCTGGTGTAATAGGCCATCCTAATGCTGTTTTAGGAAAACCTTCATGTCTCTTTATATATTCTACCTCACCATCTTTATCAGCTTTAACCTGAACACCGTTATATATATTTTGGCCTAAAAAATCTAAAGGTTGTGATATTATTTCCATATCTCCCTCTTTAATCTGTGGTATAAAATCACCAAATAGCTTTAGCCCATCTTCTGGGTATTGCCCAAAAAACACTGGATCACTCCACCACGTTATATTCCAAGCCCAGTTAGATTCTAATGTTTTTGGCATTGAAAACACTGATTTTCTCGCTGCTTCAATATCCTTTTCTTTTTCTGTAGCAGGATAATTCATAGAAGCTGTAGGTGCATATCCTACCTTCACATCACCTTTTGCATAACTTCTAATTGCCTTGACAGCCCTTCCGTGTGCAAGTAGTACATGATGAGCCATTTGCAGTGTATCTGCTACTGATTGTTTAAGACCTGGAGCATGTACACCTTCTATATGCCCTAATCCAATAAAACATTGTGGTTCGTTAAATGTGATAAAGTATTTTACTCTATCTGATAACCTTTCTGTGACAAGTGTAGCATATTCTTCGAACCACAGAGGACTATCTGAGTTCATCCAACCACCTTTTTTATGTAATTCATAGGGTAGCTCCCAGTGAAAGAGTGTTACATAAGGTTCGATACCATTTTCTAGTAAAGCATCTACTAATTTACTATAAAACTCCAGCCCTCTCTCATTAATATCCCCTGTGCCATTAGGTAAAACCCTTGGCCATGAAATTGAAAAACGATAAGCCTTAATACCCATTTCTTTCATAATCTTAATGTCTTCTTCATACCGATTATAGTGATCACATGCAATATCCCCTGTATGACCATTATATATTTTACCTGGTTCCTTACAGTACATATCCCAAACCGATAACCCTTTTCCCTCACTATAGGCAGCACCTTCTATTTGATATGAAGAAGTCGCTACTCCCCATGCAAAATCATGTTTAAATGCCATTATTATCACTCTTTTCTTTTTTTATATCTTGAATTCATTAGTTGCTTGTCTCATTTGCACTGTATGTGCTGATAATCTTTTTGCAACATCTTCTACTTCAGAGCTGGATTTAACCACCTCTTCCATGGAACTTGTTATTTCTTGTGTGATTGCTGATATTTCCTCTGAAACATTAGATATACTCTCAATATTCATTGTGATATCCTGTTTGTCTTCCGCAATTTGATTTGTATTTTCTGCTATTTCCTTTATTTTAGGAACCATCTCCATTACCAATTTAGAAATTTCATTAAATGAAACAATCCCTTTATCAATATCAATTACACCTTCTTGTACATTCTTATTCATAATATCAGTTTTCTCTATTATCACTTCTGTTTCTTGAATAGTTGTATAAATTGCATATTGAATTTGATTAAGGGATTCTTTAGATTGCTGGGATAGTTTCCTAATTTCACCCGCCACTACATTAAATCCTTTTCCAGCTTCTCCTGCTCTTGCAGCTTCAATTGTAGCATTTAATGATAATAAATTAGTTTGTTCTGCTATATTATTAATAATATTAGTAATTTTAGCAACCTGATCCATACCAGTCTTCATTGCATGTATTGATATTTCTACATCATCAAAGGAATTACTAATTTCATTCATAGAAAATGATAATCTTTCCATATCACTATTACTCGTTCCTGCTCTTTCAAAAATTGTATCACTGCTAATGCTAATATCTTTGATTTGCTCTACACTTCTTGTAATTTTTTCATTAAATAATATAAATTTTTCATTAACATTACTTAAGTCAGAAGCTTGTGAATAGCTTCCTTTTGATGCTTGCTCCACAGATACAGAAATACTTTCAGATACCTGTGTAAAATCCTTTGCTACAGCTAATAAATTGACATATTCGTCATCAAGACGCTTAGAGTTTTCCTTAATATTTTTTATGATTTTCACAATATCCTCTTTTGTTTTTTCAACGGCATCTGAAATATCTGTTATTTCATCATTAACATCATTGCTAGAGACTACTTTAGTAAAATCACCTTCTGCTAATTTCATGACATTTTCTTTTATCTTTTTCAATCTTTTAACAATTTTATTAGACATTAAGGTCGCTATAATAATCCCTATCACCATACATCCTATTGCAAATACGAGTAACCACATAGCAAGAATTGGAACTTGTTCTAATAATTCCTTGGTATCTGCACTAACACCTAATGTCCACCCTGTAAATTCAATAGGTGCATAAGCTATCGTCTTTTCTTTCTCATTGTAATTGTATACCCCTACCCCTTTAGCTGTATGGAGCATTTTTTTATGCATCTCTTGCAATCCATATAATGAGGGATCAATACTCTCTTCTTCTGTCAGATTAATTTGCTCTTCAACAAACATTGTATTCTCATGAGCTATAATTACGCCATACTGATCAATCATTTGAGTGGTTCCACTTACCCCAAACCCAATGCTATTAGCTATATCTATAAAATCACTACCTGGCCTTTTAATAACTAATA
>CAYUEJ010000173.1:0-4231 GCA_964442565.1 uncultured Candidatus Epulonipiscium sp. | reverse complement strand
AATAAAAATCCCACTACGAAGCTTAGGTTCAAACCATGTAGATTTAGGTGGCATAAGCTTATTCATATCTGCCACTGCTATTAATTCTTGTATGGAGGTTGGAAACATAGAAAATGCAACTCCGTTATACTTATCTGCAACCTCTTCTAGGTATTCTAGTCCCCTAATTCCACCAATAAACTCAATTCTATTATCAGTTCTAGGCTCCCTTATGCCAAGTACTGGCTCTAATAGGTGGTCTTGTAGAATAGAAACATCAAGAGAATCTACTACATCCTTACTAATAATATGCTCTTTAACTGTAAGGCTGTACCATTTCTTATTAAAATACATCCCAAAACTTCCCTTTTCTTCAGGTCTGTAAGAAGTGTCCCTCTCTTTTACAAGAAAATTACTAGAGATATCCTCGAGAAATTCGTGAGTAGATAGCCCATTTAAATCATGAACTACCCTATTATAATCCATTATACAAAGTTCTTCTTCATCAAAGGTAACGGCTAAGAAATATTGGCTATCAAGAGTCTTTCTTTTGCTATCTACTGCCACTGCGGCGGCGGCCCTATGATGGCCATCGGCAATATATAAACTATCTATCTTATCAAATTCCTTAGTCATTAGACTTCCCATCTCTTTACTTACTTTCCAAACTGTATGGACAACCTTATCATCTGCCGTAAAGTGATATATAGGATTAGTAATCTTAGTATATTCGTCAATTATTTGTTTTAATATCATATTCTTCTTATAAGCTAAAAAAATAGGACCTGTATGTGCATTACATATATCAACGTGTTTTATACGATCTATTTCCTTATCAGCCCTAGTATTCTCGTGCTTTTTTATGATTCCCTTATTATATTCCTGGGCACTAACTAGGCCTACTACACCCCTTTGGGTAATAGTTTCATTTTGCAATTGATAAATATAATAACTTTCATCTTGGTCTTTTTCTAGGATTTTATCATTTATTAGTTTTTCTAGATAGTCCTTGGCATATTTATATTTTATTTCATCATCTTGGCTTTGCCCCTCTTCTAAAAAAACTTCTGGTAAATCGATTTGCAAAAAAGCATATGGATTATCCCTAACAATCTCCTTTGCCTCTTCAACACTCATTACATCATAAGGAAGTGATGCTACCTTATCTACATATTTAACGTTAGGTCTAATCGGTGAAAACGGTTTTATCGTTGCCATAATCTTTCCTCCATCTTATGTATAATTATTAGAATAAGTGAAATCATTAGCACAATGCCAATAATGAGTAAAAAACTGTGTATAAAGAATTCCTGTGGTAAAATATTAATAATCGGGTCTAAGGCTGGGTCAAATATCCAGTAATCATTGGTGAATGCGATTTTGTGAAATATTATAAATGCTTTATCAAAATTGAGCATGGCTATAGACAGTATTGTTACTGGCATAGCTATAGTCATTAGTGCGGTATGCTTTAAAAAACTGTATTGCTTTTTACTTATGTTAAATCCTATACCTATAAGGCTATACAGTCCTAGGGCCCACATCATTTTCTTAATAAACATGAATATGTTTTTCACATCTACAAAGTGTATCTCTCCCTCTCTTGACATTGCAAAATCGAGTAGTTCAAGCTTGCTTATCTTACTATTTGTTAGGTACTCTATCAGTATATCATAATTTTTCTTAATTACTTCCTCATTTATATTTGAAGTTTTAGCTATTGATAGGTGGTCAATTTCAAAATAATATAATCCTTTAAAAGATAATGAAAACAAAATAGAAAAACATATAATAGTAAGACAAAATGTAAGTGGTAAAGTCCACTTAATAATAGTATCCATAACTTTCATAGAAGACTCCTTAATTTTATTTGTACACCCTAAATAATAACAAAAAGCCACTAAAATTACTAGTGGCTTTTTGCTGGCTTCTTAACTTTTATACTCTTTCCTTAGGTGAATATGTTGTATGAAGCAGCTCGTGGGCTTTTTCACTCATTGGATGACCTAAGAATTTTTCGTATAGCTCTATAATTGCCGGATTCTCATGAGACTTACGAATTGTTTTTCTCTCATCTTCTGTATAGATTGCAGCTTGTCTCTTTTTAAGAATATCCGCATCTCCGCCGTGGTATGGTTGCCCACCACCACCAATACAACCTCCAGGACATGCCATGATTTCTATAGCATGGAAGTTTCTTGGATTGCCGCCCCTTATTTCTTCTAGAAGCTCTCTAGCATTTCCAAGTCCATGAGCAATTCCAATGTTAAGGTCGAAATCTCCTACTGGAACTGTTGCTGAGCGTACTCCTTCAAAACCTCGAAGTGCATGGAAATCTACTTTTTCTAGGGATTCTCCCGTTAGTTTTTCGTATGCTGTACGGGTTGCTGCCTCAATTACCCCGCCTGTTGTACCAAATATTACACCAGCACCTGTTGATTCGCCAAGTGGCATATCGTAATCTTCATCTTCTAGTTTATTAAAGTCAATATTTGCTTGTTTAATAAGCTTAGCAAGCTCTCTTGTTGATATAACAATATCAACATCTTGATTTAACTCTTCCCTATCTGCCTCGTACTTTTTAGCTAAACAAGGCATTACAGATGCTACAACAATTTTTTCTCTTGGTACATTGATTTTATCTGCAAAATATGTCTTTGCTATAGAGCCAAACATTTGCTGCGGGGATCTTGCTGATGATGGGATGTCTAATAAGTCTTGGAACTGACCTTCAAAGAAGTTAACCCATGCTGGGCAACAGCTTGTAAGGATTGGCAGCGCAACATCCTTATCCCCATCTAAGAATTTTGTTAGCCTATCAATAAGCTCTGCTGATTCTTCCATAATTGTAAGGTCAGCTGCAAAGTCTGTATCAAATACATAATCAAAACCAAGCTTCCTAAGAGCTGCTACCATTTTGCCTGTAACTAGTGTACCTGGTTCAAGGCCAAACTCCTCTCCTAGTGCAGCACGAACTGCTGGTGCTGTTTGAATCATAACTATCTTTTCTGGATTTGCAAGTGCGCTAATAATATCACTTGTTTGCTCTGCTTCTGTTAAGGCCCCTACTGGACAAACCGCCACGCATTGGCCACAGTAAGTACATACTGATTCTGTAAGGTCCACTTCAAATGCCGTAGATACAACCGCATCAAAGCCCCTATTAATACCTGATAGCGCTCCTACGCTTTGTACGTCACTACACATAGTCTCGCAGCGACGGCACATAATACATTTATCCATATCTCTAATAATAGATTTAGATACATCTTTTTTATAAGTTGATTCTTTTCCCTCAAATCTTACCTCACGCATACCTAGCTTATGAGATACATCTTGAAGCTCACAGTGCCCTGACTTCTCACAAATCAGGCAGTCTTTTGGATGGTCTGAAACCATTAATTCTAACACTACTTTACGGGCATTTAAAACCCGCGGTGTATTTGTTGTTATAACCATTCCATGATTAACTGGTGTTGCACATGATGGTGCTAGATTTCTTCTTCCGTCAACTTCAACTACACAAATTCTACAAGATGCTGCTTTATTAACCATTTTTGTATCATGTAAATCTAGATGACAAAGTGTTGGAATTTGTATATCTAATTTGCGTGCAGCCTCTAATATGGTCGTTCCCGCTGGCACTTCAATCACTTTACCATCGATGGTAATTTTAATATCCGCCATAGTATTTACACCCCTTTAGATTATCCTTTAGTAATTGCCTTAAACTTACATCTATCCATACACGCACCGCATTTTATACATGTTTTTTGGTTTATAACGTGTAATTCTTTTACCTTACCATCTATTGCATCTGTTGGGCACACTCTCTTACAAAGTGTACATCCTGTACATTTATCTGTAATATTGTACTCTAGTAAGGAAGAACACTGCCCTGCTGGACATTTTTGCTCTGTTACGTGAGCAACATATTCATCCCAAAATACATCTAGTGTAGATAAAACCGGGTTAGCTGCTGTTTGACCTAGCCCGCACAGTGATGTATCAGTAATAACATGACTAAGCTCTTTCATAAGTTCAAGGTCTTCCATGGTACCTTTACCCTCTGTAATTTTATCTAGCATTTCAAATAATCTTGTTGTACCAATTCTACATGGTGTACATTTACCACAAGACTCCTCTTGTGTAAACTCAAGGTAGAATCTTGATACTGCTGGCATACAGTCATCTTCGTCCATAACAATCATACCACCAGAGCCCATCATTGAGCCTTTAGCAATTAGGTTAT
>CAYUEJ010000172.1:675-4234 GCA_964442565.1 uncultured Candidatus Epulonipiscium sp. | reverse complement strand
AATACTGTTGTAAAATTCAATATTAACGGCGTATTTTATAATGTAAATATTGCTGATGGTGTTGCTACATTGCGTATTTGGTTAAATCCGGGCAAATATGTTTTAACTGCATTCAATCCTGCAACTGGTGAAGAATTAGGATTTAATGTCATGCCTACATCTACTGAAACCAGGTATGATATTATACAAGCAATACAAATGGATACCAGTGACCAGGTAATTTCTTTTTGCAAAGGAATTCAAAAAGCAGCACCTGTTGATAGCTATGTTACCCCAGAGCCCTCTGAAATGCCAGGTTATGATGCGCCTGTTATTATGGCAGCTGGAACATTTATTCAAGGGGCGTCAATAGAACTTAGTGCTGACGCACCTATTAAACCACCTTATACGGTATATCTTCAAGGTGGGCTTACCGGTTACCATGCAAAAATAGGGCCTATGATAGCGCTTCAAAATATGGTTAATGAGGGGCATTGCAATATAAAATAAAAGGAGAACGAATATGGATCATTCACAATTTCAAGATAGTAGTGTATGGAAACTATTATTAAAATTTTCAATTCCTGCAATCGTTGGGATGATAGTTAACGCATTATATACGGTTGTAGACCGGTTTTTCATTGGGAAAATACCTGATATAGGTGCAGTAGCCTTATCAGGCATTGGAGCAGCATTTCCTGTCACCATTTTAATTATGTCATTTGCTATGTTAGTAGGTATAGGGGCAGGTACTAGAATTTCTATAGCTTTAGGCGAAGAGAATCAAGAAAGAGCAGCAAATATTTTAGGTAATGCTTTTTTACTTAATATTATATTTTCAGTAATACTTACAATTTTTGGCTTAATATTTTACAAACCTATTTTAGTGGCATTTGGTGCTACAGCTAATACGCTAAAATATGCCGAGGAATATATCGTTGTTATTATAGCAGGTATTATTTTTACAAACACAGCATTTGCTATGAATAACTGTATTCGTAGTTTGGGTTTTCCTAAAATAGGAATGATAACACTACTTATAGGGGCAATAACAAATATAATCTTGGACCCAATTTTTATTTTTACATTTGGACTAGGGGTAAAGGGGGCAGGATACGCTACAATTTTAGCACAAGTAGTATCGTCAGCATGGACACTTTATTTTTTAGTTGGTAAAAAGGCTAGCATTCCACTCAGATTTAAAAATATGAAGTTAGATTTTAGTATTGTAATTAATATATTTTCAATAGGAATGTCCCCATTTGCTATGCAATTAGCAGCAGCACTTATTCAGATATTATTTAATAAGAGTTTAAATACCTATGCTGGGGAATTAGGAATAGGTGTATTTTCATCTATTAATAGTATTATCATGTTATTCTTTATGCCTATATTTGGTATTAACCAAGGGTCACAACCTATTATAGGGTATTTTTTTGGGGCAAAAGATTATAAAAAAGTGCGGGAGGCTTACACTTTAGCAGCTATATCAGCAACGGTATTAGCAACTACAGGGTTTTTAGCATGTCAGTTTACACCAGCTGCCTTGCTAGGGATTTTTAACAAAGACCCTGAGTTTTTAGAAATTGGAATGTATGGGATGAGAATATTTACGGCTATGTTACCAGTTGTAGGTTTCCAAATAGTATCATCCAATTTCTTCCAGGCCATAGGAGAGGCCACAACTGCTATGATTTTATCACTAAGTAGGCAAGTTATTATCCTAATTCCCTTAATCTTAGTATTACCAGGATTGTTAGGATTACAAGGTGTATGGATTGCTACGCCTATAGCAGATCTTCTATCCTCAGTGTTAACAGCTTTATACATCATGAAAATGTTTAAAAAACTATCCAAAATGGATCAACTTAGCTCCATATAAATATAAGAAAAAGATATCCTATTAAACACACACAACCTAGCGGTTGCAAAAGTGTTTAATAGGATATCTTTTTCCCATGCCATAGCATAGGCGAGAGGTAAGTATATCAGTTCAAGGATTCAATTTCCTTAAGCCACATATTATATGATGCATCGGAAGGCATCTTCCAGTCACCTCGTGGGGATAGGCTCACAGATTCAACCTTAGGCCCATCTGGTAGGCATGAACGCTTAAACTGCTGGGTAAAGAACCTACGGTAGAAAATCTTCATCCATTTTATAATGGTATCATAATCATATTGCCCCTTAAAGGCAACTTCAGCTAGTTTTGCAATCTTCTTTGGACTAAATCCATAGTTTAATAGATAATATAGATAAAAATCATGTAGCTCATAGGGGCCAACTATTTCTTCTGTTTTTTGCTCAATCTCCCCATCAAGTGAGGGAGGTAGAAGCTCAGGGCTGACTGGGGTATCAAAAATATCAAGTAATATATCCCTAGTTATGCCATTAAATTCATTATAGGCTGCCCACTGCACTAAAAACTTAACAAGTGTCTTAGGAACACCAACATTAACAGCGTACATAGACATATGATCACCATTATATGTTGCCCACCCAAGAGCAAGCTCTGATAAATCTCCAGTACCAATTACAAGTCCATTAACCTGATTGGCAATATCCATTAGTATCTGAGTTCTTTCCCTAGCCTGGCAGTTTTCATAGGTAATATCATGAAGACTTGGGTCATGACCAATATCTTTAAAGTGCTGCATAGTTGCATCTACAATAGAGATTTCCCTAATGGTAATTCCAAGATGTTTCATAAGTGCTATGGCATTATGATAGGTCCTATCAGTCGTACCAAAACCTGGCATAGTTACACCAATAATACCTACTGGGTCAAGGCCTAGGCTTTTAAAGGCTTTAACGCATACAATAAGGGCTAAGGTGGAGTCAAGGCCACCGGATATACCAATAACCACATTCTTAGCTCCCACATGGGCAGTGGCTTGAAGTGTGAATATGTTGAGGCAGTGATTATCCCTAGCATCACCCTTAGCTGGGACAAAAGGTGAGGGGTCAATATACCTCTCAAATATATATTCCCTAGTAGTATGTTTAAAATGAACCTTGGTATATGAGCTCAATATCCCTGCCTGGCTTAAAATAGGATTGTATATATTGCTTTTTTGCCTTTCTAAAGCAATAAGCTCAAGGTCAATTATGGCATAAGTAAGGTTGTTACCATCTTGGAATCTTTTAGAACTAGCTAGGAGATTGCCATTTTCGTATACTAAGCAGTGCCCAGAATAAACTAGATCAGTAGAAGATTCACCAATCCCAGCAGAAGCATAAGCATAAGCGGACATAGTGCTCATAGAAAGCCCTTTAAGCCTTGCAAGCCTTATATCCTTGGAGTGGGCCGTTTCATTACTAGCAGCAGGGTTTAAAATAAGATTAGCTCCTGCTAGGGAGTGATAAGCACTAACAGGTATAGGACCTCCCCCATCCTCGCAGATTTCTACTGCAATAGATAGGTAGCTATTATCAAACTCCTCAAAAATCAACTTTGATGAAAAAGGTACATTTTGATTACAGATTGTAATAAATGAAATAGTGGAAGATAGAGTATCTGCTGATGAGCTAAACCATCTTCCCTCGTAAAACTCATTATTATTAGCTAGGTATGTTTTGG
>CAYUEJ010000172.1:0-665 GCA_964442565.1 uncultured Candidatus Epulonipiscium sp. | reverse complement strand
CCAAGAATAAGCCCCTCCTTAATCATAACAGCGCAGTTAAAGAGTTTGTTTTCTAATTTTAATGGTAGGCCTACGCAGATTAACATGGGGGTGCCCTTTGAATGCTCAACAATTTTAGATAAATTAGTCAGTGCACCATCAAGTAATGTCTGCTGATAAAAAAGATCGGCACAAGTATAGCCAGTAATGCTAAGCTCCGGAAAGACTATAACTTCTGTTTTTACCTTATCAGCTTCATTAATGCAAGAAATCATCTGGTCTGTATTATAATCACAATCTGCAACGATAAGCTTAGGCGATGCAGCACATACCTTAATAAAGTTATTATTCATGTAAGTTCTCCGTTCTTATAATGTTCTAAATAAACCTATTACCTTACCTAGTATCTCAATATCCCTAACAAAGATAGGACTCATAGTATCATTCTCAGGCTGAAGCCTTACAAACTCATCTTCCTTAAAAAACCGCTTGACTGTTACAGAATCATCTAATAGTGCAACTACAATATCAGCATCATTAGCTGTTGGCTGCTGCTCTACAAGGATTAAATCCCCATCTAAAATGTTGGCATTTATCATACTATCGCCTAAAACGTTTAGCATATATATATTTTTATTGTTGGAATAAGTAACTGGGATAGGAAAGTAGCCTTCGATATTCTCAAC
>CAYUEJ010000171.1:0-4246 GCA_964442565.1 uncultured Candidatus Epulonipiscium sp. | reverse complement strand
ATTATGACATTTCCTCAAATAGAACATGAGATTAATAGGTGTATTATAGCTCCTGATGAGTTTGCGGATGAGGCAACAACTGCCCTATATAATATTCGCCGCGAGATAAAAAGTAATAATGCAAAGATTAGGGAAAAGTTAAATGGTATTATTCAATCGAGGAATTACCAAAGTATGCTTCAAGACCCCGTTATTACAATGAGACAAGATAGGTATTGTGTTCCAGTGAAATCGGAGCATAAGGGGAACTTTCCAGGTATTGTTCACGATCAGTCTTCTACAGGAGCAACATTTTTTATAGAGCCTATGTCAGTAGTTGAAATAGGAAACAAGATAAGAGAACTCGAGCTTAGGGAAGTAGCTGAAATAGAAAAAATCCTAACAGACTTAACACTATTAGTAGAGGAACAAATCATAGAGATTAAGGTTACATTAGATGCATTATCCCTACTTGATTTTATATCTGCAAAAGCAGAGCTTGCAATTGAGATGAGGGCAGTGGAACCTAAGCTTAATACCAACGGTTATATAAACCTAAGGAAAGCAAGGCATCCACTTTTAAATCCTAAGGAAGTAGTACCCATAGATGTTTATTTAGGCAAGGAGTTTACAACACTTTTAGTTACAGGGCCTAATACAGGGGGTAAAACAGTTACGCTAAAGACCCTGGGTTTACTAACTATAATGGGCCAAGCAGGACTTCATATTCCAGCAGCAGATAGATCTGAAATAGCAGTGTTTGACGAGGTTTTTGCTGATATAGGGGATGAGCAAAGTATAGAGCAAAGCCTAAGTACTTTTTCATCCCATATGAATAACATTGTTAAGATACTAGATAAACTAACCCTTAATTCCCTGGTGCTTTTTGATGAACTTGGCTCGGGTACAGACCCAGTTGAAGGGGCCGCTCTTGCTATGTCAATACTTGAGCACCTCCGCAAGCAGGAGATAAGGACGGCAGCAACAACCCACTATAGTGAGCTTAAGCTATACGCCCTATCAACAGACGGGGTAGAAAATGCCAGCTGTGAATTTAACGTACAGACACTTTCACCAACCTATAAATTATTAATAGGAATACCAGGAAAAAGTAACGCATTTGAAATCTCAACTAAACTAGGACTTCCAAAGTTTTTAGTAGATGAAGCCAAAATCCTTATGGAAAAAGGTGACATTAGCCTAGAAGAAATAATTATAGATTTGGAAGATAGTAAAAAACAGGCCATTGATGAAAGGCAAAAAGCTACCCAGTATAGGGAGGAAGCAAGCAGATTAAAAGAAAAGATAGAAGCACAAAGAGAAGAGACTACAAAACAAAAAGAGAAAATACTAAATAAGGCCCGACTAGAGGCTAAGAAAATATTAGATGATGCTAAAGAAGAAACTGACTTTATTGTTAAAGAGCTTAAGGCTGAGGCTAAGAAGACCCAAACAATGATTAATGATAGGGGTATTGAGGATGCTAGAGAGCTGCTGAGGGATAAGATAAAATCCCATGATGCTACTATTAACCAAGCAATGAAACCTAGGAATACTCTTCTACCTATAAAAAACTTAAAAATAGGTGAAGAGGTTAAGGTTCTAACCCTAGGACAAATGGGTATAGTTCAAAAACTGCCAGACCGATCAGGTAATGTAGTAGTTCAGCTTGGAATTATGCCTATGAAGGTTCATATTTCAAATCTTCAATATGTTAAGGAGGGGCAGCCTACTAGCAAGAAAACAAGAAAAAGAGCTCCAGGAGTTAGCAGGAATATTTCAAAGTCACAGCATATCTCTATGGAGATAGATGTAAGGGGACAATTAGCAGACGAAGCAATACAAAATATAGATAAGTATTTAGATGATGCCCATTTAGCGGGCTTAGAAACAGTTATGATTATTCATGGTAAGGGAACAGGGGCTCTTAGGACAGCAGTTCACCAAATGCTAAAAAGAAGCCCACATGCTAAATCATATAGGATTGGTAAATACGGCGAAGGTGAAGCAGGCGTTACTGTCGTAGAACTTAAATAATCACACAAGGCGGGGTTTTATATGAAATCAAGAGTTTTAGTAGTAGATGATGAAAAAAATATTGCAGAATTAATATCCCTATATTTAGAAAAAGAAGGGTATGATACAAAGAGGGTATATGATGGACAGGAAGCAGTAAAAGAGTTTATAAATTATCAGCCACACCTAATTTTGCTAGATATTATGCTACCTGGGATGGATGGATATGATGTATGCAAAGAGATTAGAAAAACTAGTGATATCCCAATTATTATGTTAACAGCCAAAGGAGAGACTTTTGATAAGGTGTTAGGGCTTGAGTTAGGAGCAGATGACTATATTGTAAAGCCATTTGATACCAAGGAGCTTACGGCAAGGGTAAAGGCCGTACTTAGGAGAAGTAGCCTAAGGCAAGAGAGTAAAAATAGGCTAGAGTTTACTAACCTAATTATAGATATGGATAATTACTCTGTAACCTACAATGGGAAGGTCTTAGAGCTTCCACCCAAGGAATTAGAGGTATTATTTCTTTTAGCTAGCAATCCCAATCAAGTATTCACAAGGGAACAGTTACTAGATCAAATCTGGGGATATGATTTCATCGGAGATACAAGAACTGTGGATGTTCACATTAAAAGATTAAGGGATAAATTTAAGCATGATAATCCTTGGAATATTAAGACTGTATGGGGTGTAGGGTATAAATTTGAGCAGTAATGGAGGCACTTATGTTTCGCACAGTATTTAGTAGAATGTTTACCGTTTATATAAGCATACTGCTTGGGAGCCTGCTTTTTATTGGAATTATATTTTCTAATGTGTTTAAATCATATTTTATTAACTATACACAGAAGGTTATGGTAAAACAAGCACAGCAAATCGTATCAGAATATGAAAAAGCGGCTATAACAGGCGTTATTGACGTAAATCAAATTAATTTTGAGCTTCAAGTTTTAGATAAATACTTAGATGCATCAACCTGGATTGTAGATAGGGATGGTAAAATTATAATAGTTTCCGGTGAAGAAAATTTGGCTAAGATAGGTCAGCCCATACTCCACAAGGCACTAGAGAAAGTCTATGAGAACGAAGTAATAAGGATAGAGAGTGGATTTGAGCAGTACTTTAAGGAGCCAGTATTAAGTATTGGCTACCCTATGATTCTTAATGGAAATGTAGAAAGAGCCTTATTTATCCATACGCCTATGCCGGAAATATTGCAAATCATCGAAGAGGTTAGGATTATTTTTATAAAGGTACTTCTAATATCTTGTTTAGTTGCTTTTTTATGTACCTATATTTTATCATTATATATTACTATGCCACTAAAAGAAATGAACCAGGCTGCCAAGGTTATTGCGGGTGGTGATTTTGGAAGGCGTATAGAGCTTGAAGAGCGCCAAGATGAAATAGGAGAACTTGCCTATAACTTTAACTATATGGCCCATGAACTAGATAAGTTAGATGAGATGAGAAAGTTATTTATCGAAAACATTTCCCATGATCTTCGGACACCTCTTACATCAGTTAAGGGATTTGTTCAGGCTATTATGGATGGGACTATACCGCCAGAGCTTCAAAACAAGTACTTACAAATTGTGCTAGATGAGGCAGAGCGGATGAATAAAATGACCAACGATATAATGGATCTAACAAAAGTAGATAATAATGAAATGACCATTAATAAGGAGACTTTTGAACTCAATAGGCTTATTAAAGAAATCCTCATACACTTTGAGCCCATAAGTTTAGAAAAGCAAAATAGGGTTGAAGTGGTCTTATCTCAAGATGAAACGTGGGTATGTGCTGATCGGGAACTGATGGTCCGTGTTCTTAATAATCTATTTGAGAATGCCTTTAAATTTGTAGACGACCAAGGACTAATTGTGGTTGAGACTACCTATAAAGGTGATAAAGTAAATGTGGCTATTAGCAATACGGGAAAATTTATCCCAAGTGAAGATATCCATTACATATGGGATCGTTTCCATAAAGTTGATAAATCAAGAGGCAAAGATAAGATAGGTACAGGGCTTGGTCTTGCCATTGTTAAAGGGATCATTAAAAATCACGGAGAAGAAATATGGGTGACATCTAAGGAAAATGAGCTAACGACCTTTACCTTTACCGTGTCTAAGGTGGAAAAACAAGCATAATACATGATATTTTACAATGTGTTCATATTCTATTCAAAAGTAAAGTTTATACTATAGTTAATGACAAATACAATATAATCAATAAAATAAAAATA
>CAYUEJ010000170.1:0-4266 GCA_964442565.1 uncultured Candidatus Epulonipiscium sp. | reverse complement strand
ATGAACTAGCTACAATATCTTACTATAACATCCCGGTTATTATTGTTATTATAAATAACCAGGTTCTAGGAATGGTACGCCAGTGGCAAACATTATTCTATGAAAATAGACATTCCCAGACAACCTTAGATAGGGGTCCAGACTTTGTTAAACTTGCGGATGCATACGGTGTAGAAGGCTATAGAGTCACAACTAAAGAGGAATTTGATGAAGTTTTTACAAAAGCTTATGCAGGTAATACACCAGTAGTTATTGACTGCATGGTAGATCAAGATGAATTTGTACTACCAATGGTGGCACCAGGTGCGCCAATTAATGATTTAATATTAGAATAATAATATTGCACAAAAAACCCCAAAATTTTTGGGGTTTTTTATAGATATTGTATTTAATTGGGAGGCATGTTATAATAATATCAAAAGTAAGGGGGATGTCAGATGAAGAATAACATTAATCATTTTTCAGGTTGTTTGTTAGGCGGGGCTCTAGGGGATGCATTAGGTGCACCCGTTGAAACGCTTACATATAAAGAAATTACAAGAGAATACGGTCATGATGGTATAGAAGAGCTACAGTGTAATACAAGGGGAGTTGCAGAGATAACGAATGATACCCAGCTTACACTTTTTACAGCAGAAGGGCTTTTAAGGGCTAAATGCCGAAGAAATAAAAAAGGAATTACAAAAGACCTAAGGGAAACAACTAACGTTGTATTTAGGGCATATCTTCGCTGGTTATATACACAGGGTTTATCCACATCCAATTGGAGCGGTAGCGACTATGATGGATGGCTAGTGAGACTTAAGCCGCTTTATGCAAATAAAGAAATAGAAACAACATGTATTACAACACTGGGCAAGGGTGTTAAAGGTAGGCTATCTAAGCCAATTAACGATAGTAGTACATGTGGTGCTGTTATAAGAGTAGCGCCAGTAGGATTATTTTCTGAATCAAGAGAAGAGGCCTTTGAACTTGGAAACCGCATAGGAGCAATAACCCATGGTAATCCGTTAGCCTATTATTCGGCAGGAGCAATGTCCCTTCTTATTTATAATATTATCGAGGGCATGGATATAATGGAGGCAACACTAGATGTTATAGACGAGCTTAAAAAATACGAAGATACAAGAGAAATCATTGATAAATTAGAACTTGCAATTGATCTTCATAACACAAAGCAGCCATACTTAAGAGCCCTCAAAGAACTTGGAAAAGGTAGGGAGGCTGTAGAAACACTTGCAATAGGTGTATATTGTTCACTAACATATCAGGATGATATAATAAGCGCACTTAGGATTTCGGTAAATCACAGTGGGGATAGCGATAGTACAGGCGCAGTTACAGGTAACATTGTAGGGGCATACCTAGGTAAGGATGCAATACCAGATGATTGGCTATCAAAACTACAACTAGCTAAAGAAATAGAACAAATGGCAATAGATCTAAACACAAGACACTGCCAAGAAGAAGACTGGTTTGCAAGATACCCAGGCTGGTAATAATGATGGGGCATGCCTTTCTGTTACACACAAGCTTTGCTTGCAAAAGTAACAGGAAGGCATGCCCCATCACCTAGTGGTTTATTAGGGTTTATCCTTTGCTTGACTTTTCGCGGACTGTCCTAGCCAGACTTTTTATCCTATCAGAGGCATCATTTTTGGTGATAACTTCACTAGCCCATCTTGTAGCAGTTTCAAAATCTCCTGCTTTTCTAGATAGTTCTGCAACAAGATACATAGTTGTTAGTTCGTCTAGCTCAAAAATAGGGAATCTTTCTGTGGTAAAAGCTTTTAGAAAACCCTTTCTAGCATGCTCTAAGAAAAGCCTTTCATTTTCATTATCCCCAAGGTCCCTATATAGCCAGCCGATTTTAAGGCATAGATAGGCACGTTCACCAAGACGTGCTTTTTTAACTTTAGAATTAAGAAATGCAAGCTTGTACCTATTTATGGCATTTTTCTCGTTTAAAATAACTGGATAATCCACCTTGTGATATATTGAAGTAATTTCATTACGTATCCAATCTGTCTGTGTAGGTCTTAACTTTTCAAATTCATTACCTAATGCAGCATAGCCACAGTTGCATACTATAACATCATATAAAATAGGATTAATAATAGAAAACCTACTATATAAGTCTGAATCGGTAGAGACTAATTTGTTTTTACCTGAACGAATGGCCTTTGAGGTAAAGGACGAATCACAGACAGGGCATTGATAAGTTTTGTCATATAGCACTTCTAATTGTTCTTTTCGTGTAACTCGTTTTGACATATAAAAACTCCTTATGAATATGTATTTTGTAAATAGCATAATTATATATTACTAAAAAAATAAATATTAATCAATGAAAAAAATTCACACTTATGATTTTAGAACATAATATATAGTAAGTTAGCTTATAAATGGTTAAGTGCCCCCAAAAGATATGTTTTTCACAGTAATAGGTTTGGAGCTTCTGATTTGCCCATTAAACGGGGATTGCTACAATAGAGGATCCTAATTGATAAAATTAGAAGTCATGCAACAAAGGTGTTTAAAAGCGCCAAACCTAATTATTATATAATGATATATATGTATTATAGCATGGTAATATACTCAAATTTTATTATAACTCAAAAATTTTGGCTCTAGGTAAAATTAATCTTTCCTAGAGCTTTATTGTATGTTTATGCTTAGTATAATCTGGGAATAAACCATGGAGTATCTGCCTAAAATAAGAAGTAGAAGGCAAGTCAGGTAAAAGGTCAAGCTGAGCATCTGCCTTATATACAAATTTAAAAGCTAAATCCCTAGCCTGCTCCCTAGCATTAGTACTATTTACATATTCAATCACGGTTTGAATCTCATCATCTGTTATCTGATCTTTCTTAAGTAGCAGTTTAGCTATAGAGTCCCCGTAATTAGGGTCATCCAAAGAATAAATAAGAGGCAAAGTGTAATTACCTTCTTTAATATCATTACCAATAGGCTTCCCTATATTAGCCTGGGTATCAGTATAATCAAGTAAATCATCATATATCTGAAAAGCCACACCATAGTATAAAGAAAACAAGGTAACATAGCGAATAATCTTGTTAGAACATCCAGCCTCCCTAGCTCCAACAGATGAACTTAGGGCAAATAAGACTGCTGACTTACGATGAATACGCTTTAGATAATCATAAACAGTTTGAATTTCATACTTTTGTTCATACTGATCAATCTCACCCTCACAAATACTTTGCATAGCAAGTGCAACCTTATTTAGATGAGGATTGCCAGCAACTTCCTTACTAGATAAAATCGAAAAGGCCCTTGTAAACAGGTAATCTCCTGTATATATAGCCATATCCCTTCCCCATTTTTTGTGGATTGTTTTTTCATTTCTTCTATATGATGATTCATCAATAATATCATCATGAACAAGGGTAGCGGTATGAATTAGCTCTACAGAAGCAGCAAATGGTAAAATCTTATCCCTATCATAATCACCAAGATGGGCTGCAAGCATTAAAAAACCAGGGCGAAGGCGTTTCCCCCCTCTATCAATTAAATCCTGAGAAATTTCAGTTAGGGTTTCCTTTCTAGATACAACAGCCTTTTTCATATATTCATTTAGATATTCCATATCATCGTCCACTAAAGGACAAAAACTCCAAAATGACAAATTTATTCCTCCTCATCTTTCATATTGTAACTTACAGATTATATATATGTCGTGGTTTGTATGTCTTCTTTAGCACCTTGCAACCCAAGTTGCCAGTGCGACAGGGCGTAGCTATATATATTATGTGGTTTGTATGTCCTTTTTTAGCACCTTGCAACCTAAGTTGCCAGTGCGGAAAAAGGACATACAAACCACCCTATACTATACCTAGCTTCCTAATTTGCTGCTGGATAAAATGAGCCCCTAGGCCTACAAAAAATCCAGTTATAACACCCGAAATCAATAGTATTGGCAAGTAATAGTAAATTTTAAGGTTTTGAATAATTATGGCTGCAACAAGAAGTTGACCAATATTATGTAAAATTGAACCTATTATACTAATTACCCAAATACTAATGTGTTTTTTAAAGAGTAAATAAAGTGCAATCATTCCAAGGTTGCTAATAAGTCCACCAGCTAAGCTAAAAAACATGGCAGAAACAGAACCGGTTAGCAAACTTCCAAGCACAATTCGGAGCATTAAAACACTTAGGCAGGCCCCAGGACCAAATATAAGCAGGGTCGACAGAGAAACCATATTAGATAATCCAAGTTTTACACCAGGTACAGGAAGTAAA
>CAYUEJ010000169.1:0-4286 GCA_964442565.1 uncultured Candidatus Epulonipiscium sp. | reverse complement strand
CTGAAGCTTACTAGATAAATTGTCAAATGGCATCGTATAAGCCTCCTAATTAATCGTTTAATAGTTTATGCATACTATCTATAATATCTGAAATCATAATATTTGTCTTGTCATCCTGGTTGCTAGATTGTATAATCTTCATCTTATCCACTATTAGCCCAAGCTCCTGTTCTTGCTTCTTAAATCTTTCAACAAGGCCAAGTTTAGCCTCATAAGACATGAGTTTTCGCTCTGCTTGCTTTATAGTATCATGGATACTTTGGCGACTAACATCTTCTTCCTCTGCAATCTCACTTAAGGATAAGTCTTCTAGATAATATCTTCTAAAGACCCCCTCTTGCCTTGTGGTAAGTAATTGACCATAAAAATCATATAAGTATGTTACCTGCAATAATTTCTCCATGCAATCCCCATTTCGAGCTAATGCCTGTCAGGCTCATTTACTTTACAGATGAATTATACGCAAAAACTGTGGGGATGTCAAGCCTTTTCCCCTTATTTTTTTCCAAATAGCGCTTTAGAAAATTCCTCTGGCTCGAATGGTTGCAAATCTTCAATTCCCTCACCTACACCTACGAACTTAACTGGTATGTTCATAGATGAATGGATGCCAACTATAATTCCACCTTTAGCAGTTCCGTCTAATTTGGTTAATACAATCCCTGTAATATCTGCTACTTCTTTAAATTGTTTAACCTGTGATAGTGCATTTTGTCCTGTTGTTGCATCTAGTACAAGGAGAACTTCTTTATTGGCTTCAGGGTATTCTCTTTCAATAACCCTAAAAATCTTTTCAAGTTCTTTCATAAGGTTAGCCTTATTATGAAGCCTGCCAGCAGTATCACAAATTAAAACATCAGTTTTCCTAGATTTAGCAGCTTGAAGGGCATCATAAATAACAGCCGCTGGGTCTGAACCCTCAAATTGTTTAATAACATCCACTCCGCTTCGATCTCCCCATACTTCTAGCTGCTCGATAGCTGCAGCCCTAAAGGTATCAGCAGCTGCTATAAGAACTTTGTTACCCTCACCCTTAAGCTGGTTTGCAAGTTTACCTATTGTAGTAGTTTTACCTACACCGTTAACGCCAATGACCAGCATTACTGTTGGTGTACCTTTTTTAATATTTAAACTATGATCTCCCTGGGAAATCATGTCTGTGATAATCTCAATAATCATATCTTTTAAATCGGCAGGATCTATTATTTTATTTTCCTTCACCTTATCTCGTAGCTCATCCATAATTTCCATAGTAGTAGATACACCAAGGTCTGCCATAATTAAGGCCTCTTCCAGCTCCTCATATAACTCTTCATCTATTTTTGTAAAAGATTTAAGTACATTATCTACCCCGTCTAAAATGTTATCCCTTGTTTTAGTAAGTCCTTGAACAAGCTTAGTAAAAAAACCAGCCTTCTTTTCCACCGGCTCCTCAGCCTCTGGCTCATCCTCCACCTGCTCAGCTTCTTCATCAGGTTCTTCCTCTGTTTCGGCGTCTTCCTCTTCAAGTTCTTCTTGAACTTCTGGCACAACTTCTGGCACATCTTCTATCTCATCTTCTATCTCTGGCTCTTCCTCTACCTTGGTTTCTTCTATTTCACCTACTTCTTCTATACTTGCTTTTTTCCCAAACATTTTCTTAAAAAAAGACATTATTTTCTCCTTTTCTTTTACTATACGATATCATTATAATCTTCTGCCTCATCTAACTTCACTGAAAGAATTTTTGAAACTCCACGCTCTTCCATAGTTACACCATATATTGTATCAGCAACTGCCATGGTTCCTTTTCTATGGGTTATAATTACAAACTGCATCTTTTCTCCCATTTTCTTAAGATAGCTAGAAAAACGCGCCACATTTGCATCATCTAGGGCAGCTTCAATTTCATCTAAAACTGCAAATGGGGATGGTTTTAATCTTAGGATTCCAAAAAGTATTGCTATTGCAGTCAATGCCCTTTCTCCACCTGATAAAAGCATCATATTTTGCAGTTTTTTACCTGGTGGCTGAACATTTATCTCAATCCCTGACTCTAGCACATCGTCACTATCTGTAAGCTCCAAAAACGCTTGCCCACCACCAAAAAGCTCTGTAAATACAAGGTTAAAATTATGGGATATCTCAGCAAACTGCTTTTTGAAAATTATCTCCATTGATGTTGTTAGGTTTTCAATGAGCTCTAAAAGCGTTTCCTCTGCTTGTAGTATATCCTGTTCATGACCTTTCATAAACTCATATCGCTCTTTAATCTCATCAAACTCTTCTATAGCACTGGTATTTATGATACCTAAGCCTTTAACTTTATCCTTATATTCTTTGGCTTCCTTACGAAGCTCTGATATTGAAGAAATATTATCACGCTGTGATCCCAGCGACTCCAGTGTATCTTTAGCCGTTTGGTAAGTTACTTCGTACTTTTCCCACACCCTACTATATATATTCTGCTTTTCAATATTAAGCTTAGTAATCTTCCCCTCTACCCTATAGCTTTCATCCTGTAGTAAGGAATTAGATTCAATTATCCTATCTTGGGCCTTCCTTTGTTCATTTTCTAAGTCGGTATATGATTTAATTTCACTGGATGTCTTATTAAGTTTATCATTTTGAATATCTAATAATTTATTAGATTCTTTGATATTTAGTTTAATCTTGTCTATTTCATCTAAAAGTCTTTGTTTTAAATCTTGATTTTCCTCCAATTGATCCTCGTAAGATTTCTCTTCATTAATATTATTAGCAATCTCTTTTTCTATTCGGCATATATGATCTATAGTAGACTTTAGAATTTCCTTTTGGGAGGATAGGGATACTTTAAGTTCAGTAATTTTATTAGCTGTTTCCTCTTTTTCCTTTTTCATAAGGTTAATTTTGTCGTCTAAAACAAGGGATTCCTGCTGCATCTGTTTAACTTCTAGCCTTGTATTTTCAAGTAGTTCCTCGTAGATATGAGTATCTGTATCCATTTGCTGATATCTAGCTATGATTTCTTCCTTTTCCCTCTTAAAGTTTTCTTTTTCACTATTAGACTGTGCTAAATTACTATGGATATTGTTTATTTCTATCCTTAGCTCCATTTGATCTTTTTCTAATTCATTCTTCTTAGCGATTTTACTATTTAGTAGTTTTTCATATTCTTTATTTTTCGCATCTAATTTTTGCTCTTTTTCTAAAATAAGCTTTATATTAAGCCTTGACTTATTTATGTCGTCTTCTAGCTCCTTTATTTCCCTATCCCTACTAAATATATTATCCTTATTTTTACTAAAGTGACCACCTGTAATAGATCCTCCGGGATTTAATATCTCCCCTTCTAGTGTTACTATCCTATATCTATGCTTATATTTTCTAGCTAGAGTAATAGCATTTTTCATATTATCTACAATAACTACCCTGCCTAAAAGGTTGTCTATAATATTATTATAGACCTTATCGTAATTAATTAATGTATTTGCAAACCCAATAACCCCTTGCTCCTTCGGTATACTTCCACCATCTGCTCCTAAGGGATATCCCTTAACAGATGATAAGGGTAAAAAAGTAGCGCGGCCTAGGTTATATTTCTTAAGGTGGTCTATCATCAGATTGGCTGTTTGTTCATCCTTGGTTACAATATGCTGAACACTACTTCCAAGGGCTATATTTATTGCTGTTTCCAGCTCTTTAGGTACATTTATAAGCTCACCAACTATGCCATATATATTTATCCATTTCCCAGGGTCTTTTTGTTTTAGGTTCAAAATGTTTTTTACACTTCTAAACAAACCTTCGTTTTCATTTTTCATTCCTAGCATGGCCTTATGCCTGGTATAAGATTTATGATATATATTTTCGGCAATTCTATGTAACTTATAATTTTCCTCTAGCTGAGATTTTAAATCACTTATTTGATTTTCAATATCATTAATATCTTCCAGCAACTTTTTGTGCTGGATGTTTGACTCTGCAAGATTTTTTTGCACTGCATCCTGTCTAGCTGTTTTGTGCTGAATATTAGTTTCTATAATTTTTGATTGCTCATTTATCTGGGCATTCCTAGCCTTAATTTGCTCCCTAAGGCTATCACCATTTTCAATGCTGTTTTCCATACTGGATATTTTAGACAGCCCTTGATAAATCTGATTTTTATGAGTTTCAATTTCGTCTTCTTTTTTTGAAAACTTAGTGTTAGCTAAATTTAAATCATCTTGTAAAACACCCAAAAGCACTTCTTGCTTTTTAATCTTATTTTGTATTTCTACTTGCCTTGCTTCAAATTCTTGTTTTTCTGTCTGCTGCCCTAGTGA
>CAYUEJ010000168.1:0-4302 GCA_964442565.1 uncultured Candidatus Epulonipiscium sp. | reverse complement strand
AGTGAAGCAGCCATAAGGGCTGTCCCAAGACATTACTACGAAGGAGCCCTAGCCCTTGGCTCAAGCCACGAAAGAAGTATCTTTTTAATCGTGCTACCAGCAGCTAAATCTGGAATATTTGCCTCGGTAGTTATGGGAATAGGCAGGGCTATAGGGGAAACCATGGCAGTTATAATGGTAGCAGGTAATCAGGCTCGTATGCCAGCTGGGATATTTAAGGGAGTAAGGACCCTAACTGCCAACATTGTAATAGAAATGGGCTACGCCGCAGAGCTTCATAGGGACGCCTTGATTGCAACAGCAGTTATATTATTTATATTTATACTAATTATTAATATATCACTTTCACTAGTTAAGAAAGGGGGAAAGTCCCATGGGTAAGAAAAAAAACCATGATCCATTATCAGTATTTTTATTTTTGGCGGTTATATTATCAGCCCTTGTAACAGGAATTATTCTTATTTACATTCTTTTATATATATTTGTAAAAGGGGCCCCGCATATTACACCTTCCCTGTTTTCAATTAACTATAACAGTCAGAACCTATCGCTTTTTCCAGCTATGATAACAACAATTATAATAACTTTTATATCATTATTAATAGCAGTGCCCATAGGTATAGCAACTTCCATTTATCTAGTTGAATATGCAAAAAAGGACAATAAATTAGTTAATATTATAAGCCTTACAGCCGAGACCTTAGCAGGAATCCCCTCTATTGTTTACGGTTTGTTTGGACTTTTATTCTTTGTTACAAGGTTAAACTGGGGATTTTCTATATTATCAGGAGCCTCTACCCTTGCAATAATGATACTACCCCTAGTGATTAAAACAACCGAGGAAGCCTTGAAATCCGTACCAGAGATATATAGGGAGGCCAGCTTTGGGCTAGGGGCAGGCAAACTCCGGACAGTGTTAAAAATAGTGCTGCCTACAGCAGTGCCGGGAATTTTAGCAGGAGTTATATTAGGAATTGGCAGGATTGTAGGAGAGACAGCTGCACTTATATATACAGCAGGTACCGTAGCCAAAATACCAGAGAATATATTCTCATCAGGACGGACATTATCGGTTCATATGTACGCCCTATCAAGTGAAGGTTTGCATACAGAGCAGGCCTATGCAACAGCCTTAGTACTGCTAATTACGGTACTAATCATTAATACTCTATCTAATATAGTAGCCAAAAAGATAAGGAAAGGCAGATCAGCATGAACAAATTTGAAATAAGAGATTTAGATTTATATTATAACGACTTTCAAGCCTTAAAGAATATAGACCTAGATATAAAGGCGAATAAAATAACTGCATTTATTGGGCCATCGGGATGTGGTAAGTCTACACTTCTTAAAAGCTTAAATAGAATGAATGATTTAGTAGAGGGATGCAAGTTATCGGGAGAAATCTTACTAGATAAAGAAAATATTTACGGGGATATTAATATCAATACTCTTAGAAAAAATGTTGGTATGGTATTCCAAAAGCCCAATATATTTCCCATGAGCATATACGATAATATTGCCTATGGACCGCGGACACACGGAATTAAGAAGAAGTCAGTCCTAGATGAAATTGTAGAAAAAAGTCTTAAAGACGCAGCAGTTTGGGTAGAAACGAAGGATAGATTAAAAAAGAGTGCCCTAGGGATGTCAGGTGGACAACAACAGCGTATTTGTATTGCCAGGGCATTGGCGGTAAACCCAGATGTGCTCTTAATGGACGAACCAACAAGTGCCCTAGATCCAATATCAACGTCGAAAATAGAAGATTTAACCTTAGAATTAAAGAAAAAATATACAATTGTAGTTGTAACTCATAATATGCAGCAAGCTACAAGAATTAGCGATGAGACGGTGTTTTTTTTAATGGGCCAAATAATAGAAACAGGAAAAACACTAGATATATTCTCAAATCCACGAAAGAAAAAAACGGAAGATTATATTACAGGACGATTTGGCTAATACGTAGCGTTTATAAAAGAAGGCTCACAAGAGAAGGGAAGATAAAATGAGAAATAAATTTGAAAGGGAAATGGAAGAACTAAATGCAGATGTTATAAAAATGGGACAGTTTATAGAAATGACTATCCTAAAGGCTATGGAGGCACTTAAAACAGGTGATAAGGTTTTAGCAAAAGAGGTTTATGAGAATGATTATAAGGCTAATGAATTAGAGTATAGAATAGAGAAAAAATCTCTTAAGATTTTACTAACAGAGCAGCCTGTGGCTAAAGATTTAAGAACAATCTCAACAGCCCTTAAAATGATAACAGATATGGAAAGAATATGTGATCAAGGGGCAGATATCGCTGAGATTATTATGGGGTTTGAGGGGGATGCGGCAGAAGAATGCGAATTATTATACGAAATGGCAGATAAATGTGTTAAAATGGTTATAAAATCGATAGAATCATTTGTCAACCATGATGCTAGCCTAGCTAGTGCAGTTATTGACTCCGATGATGAAGTAGATAGATTATTTTTAGAAGTTCGGGGTAAACTAATAGAGGCAATCCAATCGGAAAGCAAAAAGGGAGAATTATTCATAGACTACTTTATGATTGCAAAGTATCTAGAGAGAATCGGAGATCACGCACAAAACATAGCAGAGTGGGTTATATTTAATGAAAATGGTGTACGCAAAGAAAAAAGAATACTTTAGGAGGGATTAAGATTTCAGTTATTTATGTAGTCGAAGATGATGAAGATATATTAGAATTAATATTAGCAAGCCTAACAGCTTCTGGTTATAAACCAGAAGGCTTTTTAGCTTATACCCAGTTACTGCAAGGCCTTGCCAAGGCTATACCAGATCTTATTATACTTGATATTATGCTGCCAGAAAAAAGCGGACTTGAAATAATTACAGAACTTAAAGCTGACAAGCTTACAAAAAATATCCCGGTTATCTTTCTAACAGCAAAAGGGACTGAAATAGATAAGGTTAAAGGCTTGGAGCTTGGAGCAGAAGACTATATTACAAAGCCCTTTGGGGTGCTAGAGTTTTTAGCCAGGGTAAAAACAGCCCTAAGGCGTTCCTATAAAGAAGATGAGCCAGACTATGGCATAAAAATAGACTTAGAAAGCAAAGAAGTCACTATAGATGGGAGAAAGATAAAACTAACCTATAAAGAATTTGAACTACTAACACATTTATATAAGAACCCTGGAATAGTCTTATCAAGGGAAAGTCTACTAAGTAAAGTGTGGGATTATAGCTGGGAGGTAGATACAACAAGGACAGTTGATATGCACATCAAGTCACTTAGGCAAAAGTTATCCGATAGCGCAGACAAGCCCAAATATATCGAAACAGTACGCGGGTATGGTTATAAGTTTATAAAGTAAGGGGCAAAGAGCAATATGAAAAAGTATATTAAAAGTACATACATCATTTGTTTTTTAATAGTTCTTATAAGTATTTTATGTTCTACATTTTATTTGTTTTATAATACAAAACTAACAGATACAAAACAAAGTCTAAAAATGACAGGAGATGCTATAAAGACTATTGGGATACCCCACAATATAAGCCTAGAAGAATATGTAACAGAGCTAGAACAAATTAGCAAAGACCTTAGGGTAACCTTTATAAATCAAAATGGAAAGGTATTAGGAGATAGCCAAATCCCTGTTAATAATATAGAAAACCATTTAGATAGACAAGAGGTAAGTAGCGCAATAAAAACAGGGGTTGGGGATGCAGTCAGGGTAAGCGAAACAACGGGAGTCAAAACAATTTATGTGGCCACAAAGATAAACGAAACCCTTATTCTAAGGCTATCTTACCCCCTAACCGTAGCCTATGATTTTTTAAAAACCATAGGGCTAATAATAGTTGTAATTAGTATAATTGTTTTTATAATCATTAATAAATTTGCAAACAATATATCAGATAGACTTCTAGCGCCACTTATTGGCATTAATAAATTACTTGAAAACAACGCCAAGATAAATATTGATGATAGGGGTAGAATTAAATCATTTAAAGAGGTAGAACCAATACTAAATAACATAGATTATTTAATTAAAAAACTAAACTATGATTTTACCCAGATGCAAAAAACGGAGCAAATGCGAACAGATTTTGTTGCCAATGTATCCCATGAACTAAAAAGTCCACTAACATCTATTAAGGGATTTGCAGATCTTATCTCGTCAGGGCTTATAACTAAAAAAGAGCAGCAGGCGGATTATCTAAAGCGTATCGTTAAAGAAAGTGATAGGCTTCTTGATATTATTAATGATATTTTGTACCTATCAGAAATCGAAAGTACTAATGCTGAAAATCTAGAACTAGAA
>CAYUEJ010000167.1:0-4308 GCA_964442565.1 uncultured Candidatus Epulonipiscium sp. | reverse complement strand
CACCAGGAGATGTACCATATTCTAGACGAGGTAGTACCATATCTCCCACAAAATAAACCCACATACCTTATGGGAGTAGGCACCCCGGAGAATATACTAGAGTCAGTAGATCGTGGGATAGATTTCTTTGACTGTGTACTTCCCGCTAGAAACGGAAGACATGGACATGTTTATACAAACCATGGTAAAATGAACCTATTCAATAAAAAGTTTGAGTTAGATGATAGGCCGATTGATCCAGAGTGTAAATGCTCAACATGTCAAAAGCACAGTAGGGCATATATCAGGCATCTTCTAAAAGCAAAAGAAATGCTTGGAATGAGACTTAGCGTTATCCACAACCTATATTACTTCAACAACCTAATGACTGAGATTAGAGAGGCATTAGATGAAGGAAGGTTTGCACAGTACAAAAAAATGCGACTTGAAGGATATAGGCAAGGTGAATAATTATAAAAATTAGGAGGTAGAGAAATGGAAGGATTGTTTGGAAGTCCGATTGGAATTATTCTTTATTTTGCTTTTCTTTTTGGAGTTATGTGGTTTATAATGGTGCGTCCACAAAGGAAACGTGAAAAAGCAATGCTAGATATGCAAGCAGCAATCAAGGTAGGAGATATGGTTGTGACAAACTCAGGAATGTACGGTAAAGTTGTAGATGTAGTAAACAACATATTTGTAATTGAGTTTGGGCTTAACAAGGGTATTCGTATTCCAGTTGAAAAATCATCCGTAACAGGAGTAAAAGAACCAAATCTATCAGTAACTAAAGAAACTGAAGAAGTAGAAGAAGTTAAAGATGAGTCAGATGATAAAGAGAAATAAGATATGAAAAGGGCCTCTGGGTGTAGAAAATATTACACCTAGGGCCCTTTTGTCTTGCAAATTATACTAATCTTTATATTTCTGTAATATCCTCCATAAAGTACTTCTACTTATGCCTAGTTCCCGCGCTGTAAGACTTTGATTGCCTTCATTTTCTTCAAGTTTCATTTTTATAATATCGTAATTAATCTCCTCAAGTGATCTATTTAAATTAAGTTGTGATGTAGTGGGAATGGATAATTTATCTTCCTTCTTAATTATATTTTCCACTGATTTCTTTGTAATATAAGGAGTATTTGTAAGGAGGACCAACTCATTTATAATTCTAATAAACTGGGAATAATTTAAAGGCCATTCATAATTCTTAAGGATTTCAAGGCCATCTGGATCAATTCCAATAATCTCCTTACCGTTAGTAATATTTAATGTGCTAATATATAAACTAAACAAATTAGGTATATCATAGGGATGCTCCCTTAGGGGAGGAATGGCTATAGTTAAGCAAGATAAAGTGTTACTTATTTCTTTATACCTGGATGGAATAGTATTAAGTTCATTATACCTAGCAGAGAAAATTAGTTTGCATTTTTTCAAGGAGTTTATATGCGTAAGAATTTTGACTAATTGAGGAAACTGCACATTATCTAAGCTATCAATATTTTTAATATAAATAGAAACATCAATATCGTTAAAGGGGGAGTTGGAATGTTCCATTAAATAAGTCCATGCCTTCGATGTTAGTACTTCGTTACAATCTATAACTACTAAAGAGTTGTGTTTGTACGTGCTTTTTGTGTGAATCAAATGTACTATTTGCTCAATACCAGATCCAGCCTCGCCTAGGACCATGATGGGGTAGTCTGTAGATGAGAATTCATCTATAGATATACCAGTTTCACTTTTGGAGTGGCAAATAGCATAAAAGTTATTAAAAAACTCATCATCAGAATCGAATTTAGAAAGATATTTAAATCCATGCTTTGATGTATTGCTAGGTTTATTTTGTACAGTTACATAAAAGAAGGTATATAAGTTATTATTGAAGTCTTTCTTTATTGCATCTAAAATATATAGCTTACCATCATATCTTTTATATATTCGCTCCTCCTTATTTTCTAGGATATCATTAATTTTATATTTCATAGTAGTAATTAAATGGCTTTTACCCGTAGTGCTATCTGATGAAAATATTAAATTAGCATTTTCATCAAATACGAAAGCTTGTTGATTAAAGTTATCTAAGGTAGCCTTTACAAGGTGATATTGTTGATTTTGAAGATAATTATTGCGATATATATTGATAGCTTGAGCAAATGCATTTTCAACGCTATCAATACCTGAAGTTATTAGAATGGAACTTAATCCGTATTCTTTAGCGATGGTATTAGTGACCATATCGCATAATATCATTTGGTATCCACTATTTTTCAATTCTAAAAGGGTTTCCCTAGCTTCTTTTTCACTATGAATTGTTATAATTTTAATATCAGATTGTAACATGGTGGATAAAAAGTGGGCATTATTTGTAATTGAAGGAAACCCTACTAAGGCATAAGCTTGAGTGTAATTTTCAGCAAGCTTCATTGAGCGAAAAATATCATTAAGTGAAATTGGAATGTCAACAACTGGTATCTTGGAAAAGTTTTTTACAAGTTCTGCAGTTCCCCCCCTTGAAATAATAATATCAAAATCATTCATATTATATTTAGATGCTATCTCTAATCCTTTTTCTAAATCCCCTATATAGGATGTAAGGCTAATATCTTCACTCTGACCTGCAACCTGCTTCATGTAAATATCAATTCCCTCATATGGGGAAATCCCCAAAATTTTAATTTTATTCATATTAATCTCCGTTCTGATTTTTATCCCACATGGGTGTTTCATAATATAGCTAAATTATAATGCCAATCTATCATAAATGCAACCATTTCCACAACTGTTTCAAAATAAGACGTAAAAGGGCCGAAAAACCTATTTTAAATAATTGACGAGAGCAGAAAACAAAACTATAATATATATAAACACGAAAACTCGAGGGGTGTTGGCAAATGGTTTCAAAATAAAACAAAGGTGGAGGCAGCATGATCAAGGTATTAATCTTATCAGATGATTTTACTGGAGCATTAGACACAGGAATACAATTCGCCCAATATGGGGTCAAAACAAGAATAGTTCCTAAATATGAGCTAGACTTTATTATTGATAACAAAGATTTAGATGTACTAATAATTAATTTAGAGACTAGGCATCTGACATCTAAAGAGGCTTATGATATTGTATTTGATGTGGTAAGTAAAGGGGAAAAAGCAGGGGTGAAATGTATATACAAAAAAACAGATTCAGGGCTCCGAGGTAATATAGGGTCTGAGTTGGGAGCGCTACTAGAAGCTAGTGGGGAGTTGTTTTTACCTTTCATACCTGCACTTCCTAATATGAATAGATTCACTAAAGAAGGAATTCACTATATGGAAGGTATACCGATTGAGCATTCAGCTTTTGGTCAAGATCCATACTCTCCAGTAGTACATTCCCGTGTTAAAAAGTTATTTGATACATCGACAGTGGAAGTTGTAGAGATAGAAAAGGCTAATAAGTATAATACTAACTTCGAAAAAAATACGATAGGTATATTTGATGCAGAGACGAATGAAGATATGTTAGCAATTGCAAAGCATTTACAAGGAAAAAATCAACTTAATATATTAGCAGGGTGTGCTGGGTTTGCCTCAGTGTTACCACAAATATTTGGAATTAAGGAGATTAGTAAAAAATTACCGAATATAAATATGCCATTACTTATTGTGTGTGGAAGCATTAATCCAATTACAAAAAAACAAATAGAATTTGGTGAACAAATAGGATTTAAAAGAATTATTATGGAGCACAATCAGCTACTAAGTGCAGATTATCTTAATACAAAAGAAGGTATTGACTGGATTAAAGATATGAACAGTTTGATGAAGCAAGAGGAAGTGATTATGCTAGAAACCGGGATATCAAGACCAAGGCATACTACTGCAAATGCCTCTAATAAGGAAAATGAAAGATTACAACTTTCAAAAGGACTAATGGGGCTTGTTGGGAAAATATTAAGAGATAATCAATTAGATATAATAATGATAATTGGTGGAGATACGTTAATGGAGTTTTTTAAACAAAATAATTGTAGTGAAATAGAGTTAATTTGTGAAATTGAACCTGGCAATGTCCTATCTAAAATCAAACTCAATGATAGGAATATGTATCTTATATCAAAGTCGGGTGGATTTGGAAATGAGAACCAACTTCAAAGTTTATATAACAAAACCAAATTAATGGATAAGACCAGCTAGAAACAGTCAAGTGATTTAAGCAGAAAAAGTAAATTTATATACTTCTTTAAAAATAGGTGCCTTTAATAGTCCAAAATCATCGACGATTTTGGAAATAATTGTAACACCTATAAGATGTGAATAATTATGCGGTTTTTAAAAGAACCAT
>CAYUEJ010000166.1:0-4315 GCA_964442565.1 uncultured Candidatus Epulonipiscium sp. | reverse complement strand
TTTATATCAGCTTTTGATCACTGGGTAGCCTTTGTTTTGCTCGCAGTCATTGGTGGTAAGATGATCTATGATTCAACAGAGGAAGGTGGTTGTGATATTTCCTTAGATAGCACGAAGACCCTAATCACATTATCTGTTGCTACAAGTATAGATGCCTTAGCCATAGGTGTAAGTTATTCCATTCTTAACACAACCTTAACTAATATTTCATTAACTGCTACAATCGTTGCCGCTATTACATTTTTATTTTGTTTTGTTGGTACATATATAGGGGCGAAAATCGGATGTAATCCTAGGTTTAAAACTAGAATTGATATTACAGGGGGGATAATTTTAGTGTTTTTAGGGGTTAAAATATTACTAGAAAGCACTATACTCGCATAAAAATAAAAAATATAAGTATAACATCAATGATTAGTGGAATACTAAATAGGTAATCCATTTCATTTAAAAAATCAAAAGGTGGTGTTGTATTTATGGAAATCAACTCAAGTATTGAATGTGATGTTGGAGAATGTAAGTTTCATGACCAAACGACTGAGCATTGTACGCTAGATAAGATTAAAGTAAAGAAAAATGAAGTAAAGGCTACAACTATTGAATCCACAGATTGTGGCAGTTTCGTAGTACAGTAATTAAGAGATAAGAAGAATGCCCTATCACTAAGTAACATAGTGAGGGGCATTCTTTCTATACGTTGTATGCAGAGAGTTTATTCTATATAGATTGTTTTTTAAAGAATATGCTGGTCTCGATAGTTTTTTGGGCTAAGATTGTAGGTTTGTTTAAACATCTTTGAAAAGGTAAGAGGGTTATCATATCCGACCTTGGAGGCAATATTTTGAATTGGTAATTGTGTGTTTTTAATTAATATCTCAGCTTTTTGAAGTTTGTAGTTAATAAGATATGTTTGTGGGGGAACTCCTAATTTCTTTTTAAAAATAGAAGTTAAATAGGAACGATTAATACCAATATATTTAGCAATATCATTCACTGTAGCATGATCATAGTTATATTTAATATATTGCAGGGCATATTCAACATAAGCATCAATAGAGTAATCACACCTTGCTTTTTGGGTTTTTAAAGTGTTTTGTGCTTCTATTAAGCTACCTAAAATCTCAAATAAGTATCCTACCCTTTTGATTTCATTGGCAAAAGTAAGCTCATTAGTATCGAGAATTTTTTGAACAGCCGGGAAGTATGTTTTCGTAGGAACAGCTGAGGAGATAATAGGGTTATTAATGGTAAAACCCGCATAATTTAAATAATTTTCAGCTTGGGTACCATCAAAGGTTACCCAGATATATTCCCAAGGTTCATGCTCGTTTGAAGAGTATTTAAACGGTGTATTTTTTTGGATTATAAAAATATCATCTTTTTGAACAGTGTATAAAATTCCATTGACTTTTATTATACCTTTACCATTTAGTACAAAGTGAAGGTGATATTCATTTGGGATTTTATGATCATAAGAATATCTAGGAGGGCACTTATGATGTCCACAGTGAACTAGGTATAAATCGCTGGTTTGTTTTTGTATATTGCGTAGACAACGAAATCCAGCTACGTTTTTATAGGTTGTTGATTTGCTCATAAATATTTATCTCCTTTTATTTATAGCCTGAACATAATAGAATAATTGCTATATAATGTAATCATATTATACTATAAAATAGGATTAAATGTAGAGGGAATTAATGATAAAGCAACATAATACTATGTAAAAACAACATTTATCTATTGGAAATGATGATAATTCATGTTAGTATTTAGGCATAAATGCTAACAAAAAGAAAGTTTTTTGTGGAAATTATGCAGAAACATCTTAAAAGGAGGAAGTTAATATGAAGTTGAAAAAATTGGGAGTTGTATTGCTTAGCGCGGTGATGGTTTTATCATTAGTGGCTTGCGGAGGAACTGGTGCGGTAGGTGAGACTGATAGTGGCACAGAGCAAAATGCTGAAGAGGCAGTGGATACACCAGAAGTTTCAAAAGATGCATTAACAGTTGCTATTTGGGACAAAAACCAAGAACCAGGATTGAGACAGATTATGGATGACTTTACAGCAGAGAGTGGTATTAAGGTTGCAATTCAGGTTACACCTTGGGAGCAGTACTGGACTATGCTTGAAGCGGGCGCAACAGGCGGATCTTTACCAGATGTATTTTGGATGCACTCTAATGAAATTGCAAAATACTCAGAATATGAAATGTTACTAGACTTAACAGACAACCTCAACTCTAGTGATAAAATTGATTTAGATAAGTTTCCAGAAGAAATTGTACAAATTTACAATTGGGAAGGTACCCAATATGCAATGCCAAAAGATTTAGATACGATTGCACTTTGGTACAACAAAACAATGTTTGATGAAGTGGAGTTAGAATATCCTAATGCTGATTGGACTTGGGATGATTTTAAAGAAGCGGCTAAAAAGCTAACTAAGGATGATGGAAGTCAGTATGGATATGCCTTAAGACCATCTAATAACCAAGATGGATGGTATAATATGGTGTATAGCATGGGTGGAGAAATTATTTCAGAAGATCGAAAGGCGTCTGGATTTGATAAAGAAGGAACAATTAAAGCACTTGACTTTGTTGCAAGTATTGTTAACGAAGGATATACCCCAAACTATGAAACGGTGGCAGAAAATGCTCCAGAAGCGTTATTTGAAGCAGGAAAAGTTGCAATGATTACCATGGGGTCATGGATGTTGCCTGAACTTTGCAATAATGATTATGTTAAAGAGCATGGAGATATTGCAGTATTACCAAAAGATGCTACAACAGGACAAAGGATTTCTCTCTACAATGGTCTTGGATGGGCAGCGGCAGGAAATACGGATAAGCCAGAAGAAGCATGGAAGTTAATTGAATATCTTGGCTCACAAGAAGCTCAACAAAAACAATCTGACCTAGGTATTGTTATTTCAGCTTATGAAGGTACAACAGATAATTGGGTAAATGCGTATCCAGACTTTAATCTTCAAGCATATTTAGATATGATGGATAACCTAGTGATTAGACCTTATTCTAAATCTACAGTTACATGGGAAAGAATGACAAATGATAAGTTAGTAGATGTTTGGGCTGGTACTAGAGAAGTAAAAGATGTAGCAGCAGAAATTACAGAGCTAATGAATGCATCATTAGCACAAGAATAGTAAAAATAAGATTACATGGCAGGTAGATAAAAAAGACCTGCCTTTTTAAAATATATTGAAAGAAGGAGATGAAAAAGATGGCAAGTAAAAGAGAGAAAATAAAGTATAACCTCACTGATACTATTTGGGGATGGTTATTTCTCTTACCTACCATAGTTGGTTTGATGATCTTAAATATTATTCCTATATTCCAGACTATATATCAAAGCTTTTTAAAAACTGGTGCCTTTGGCAAGGGAAATACCTTTGTAGGATTTGAAAATTACCAAAGAATGTTTGCAGATACAAGTATATGGCAAGCTTTATTTAATACTTTTAAATATACAATTATAGAAGTTCCCTTCTCTATTATAATAGCTCTTGTACTAGCGGTACTATTGAACCAAAAAATTAAAGGAAGAACTTTATACAGAACTATTTATTTTTTACCGATGGTAGCAGCACCAGCAGCAGTAGCTATGGTATGGAGATGGTTATATAATTCGGAGTTTGGACTGTTAAATCATTTATTGAACTCTATAGGACTAAAGTCAGTTAATTGGATTTCGAATCCGAATATTACGTTTATATCTATAGCAGTGGTAGGCATATGGTCCGTTATTGGCTATAATATGGTGCTTTTCTTGGCGGGGCTGCAAGAGATACCGAAAGATTTTTATGAATCAGCAGAAATTGATGGGGCTGGTGCAATAAGGCAGTTTTTTTCAATTACACTGCCATTAATTTCACCAACTATGTTTTTTGTAACGGTTACAAGAATTATTGGAGCTATGCAGGTATTTGATAGTATCTATATGATGCTCGACATATCAAATCCAGCACTTCCAAAAACACAATCTCTCGTATATTTATTCTATAAATATTCATTTATTGAATCTAATAGAGGGTATGGGTCAGCAATTGTTATGTTGTTGCTAGCAGTTATTTTAGTAATTACAGTGATTCAATTAAGATTACAGAAGAAATGGGTAAAATATTATTAAGGAGGAGTAGCATGAAAAAACAGCGAAAATTTGTTACGGTAGCCGTGCATATATGCTTATTGATTGGTGTTGTTGTGATGATTGTTCCATTTGCTTGGATGTTTCTAACATCTTTCAAAACAATTTCAGAATCTACTCAAATGAATCCTTTCGTTATTTTTC
>CAYUEJ010000165.1:0-4322 GCA_964442565.1 uncultured Candidatus Epulonipiscium sp. | reverse complement strand
CAGCTATGGGAATGGCTATAGCTAGGGATTTAAAAGGAGAAAGAAATTCTGTAATAGCAGTTATAGGTGATGGCTCCATGACAGGAGGAATGGCATTTGAAGCGTTAAATCATGCTGGACGTGGCAATACTAATCTTATAGTGATTTTAAATGACAATGAAATGTCTATTTCGGAGAACGTAGGAGGCTTATCTCAGTATCTAACGAAAATTCGTACAGACGAGGCATACCTAGATGCTAAAGAAGATATAGAAAAAGTGCTTAGAAAGATTCCAGTAGTTGGTGCCCCTATGGTAAAGGCAGTTCAAAAAACAAAAAAAGGCATTAGATCACTACTTTTGCCAGGTGAATTATTCGAAGAATTAGGGTTTTCTTATATTGGTCCAGTAGATGGGCACAATATAGAAGTCTTACTAAAAGTCCTAAAAAAAGCTAAGAAAATAAAGGGGCCAGTCTTAATACACCTAAAAACAACCAAGGGCAAGGGTTATTATTTTGCAGAAAATGAACCAGAAAAATACCATGGCGTATCGCCTTTTGTACCGGCAACAGGAACATCATTATCAGGCAAGGCACCTAATAATTATTCAAGCGCCTTTGGCCAAAGTCTAATTCAAATTGCAAAAAAAGATAAGAGCATTGTAGCTATTACTGCAGCTATGCCGGAGGGTACAGGTCTTAGTGGATTCCAAAACCTATTTCCAAAAAGGTTTGTAGATGTTGGAATAGCAGAGCAGCATGCTGTAACATTTGCAGCGGGCTTAGCCGTAGAAGGCTATACTCCTGTTGTTGCGATTTACTCAACCTTTTTACAAAGGGCATATGATCAGATTATACACGATGTATGTATACAAAACCTACCCGTAATTTTTGCAATAGATAGAGGTGGGATTGTAGGGGAGGATGGTGCTACGCACCAGGGGGTTTTTGATTTATCATATCTATCACATATACCAAATATGTGTATTATGGCACCCAAAAACTATGCTGAGCTGAAGTATATGCTAGAATATGCTTGTACCTTTGACGGACCTATAGCTATTAGATACCCAAGGGGTAACGAAGGCAGGCGTGTTGCTCAAAGAGATACACAGCCTATTGTATACGGAAAATCAGAAATCCTAACTAAAGGTAAAAAAATAGCCATACTTGCAGTTGGTAAGATGGTTGAAACAGCTCTGGAAGTTGCTAGTATGCTAAGAGTAAAGGGTGTAACACCATATGTAATTAATGCAAGATTTATAAAGCCCATAGATCAGAAGATACTAGAGGGCATATCAGATGATATTACAGATGTATTTACAATAGAAGACAACCTAATCAGCGGAGGTTTCGGAGAAAACTTAATGGTAGCTGCCAGCAGAAACCCAAAATTAAGTCATATTAATGTGCATAATTTTGGCTTCCCAGATGTATTCATTGAGCATGGCTCTGTAGATAACCTATATAAAGAATACGGATTAGATAAAAAATCCATAGCAGAAGCAATTTATAAGCAAATATATGAAGAAAAATAAGAAGAGGTAAGAAATGGCAAAGAAGGAAAGACTAGATGTACTAATTACTCAAAGGGAGTTGGCGCCCTCCAGGGAGAAAGCTAAAGCCTATATTATGTCAGGAGTAGTATATGTTAATGGGCAAAAAGAAGATAAGCCTGGCCTACAAGTTAAAGAAGATGCCGTTGTAGAGATTAGGAAAAAAATGAAATACGTTAGCAGGGGCGGATACAAACTAGAGAAGGCAGTGGAGGTATTCCCCATAAGCCTAGAAGGTAAAGTAGCAATGGATGTAGGAGCATCAACAGGTGGTTTTACAGACTGTATGCTACAAAATGATGCAGCCAAAGTATATGCTGTAGATGTAGGATACGGGCAATTTGCATGGAATCTTAGGCAAGATAAAAGGGTTGTATGCATGGAAAAGACTAATATGCGCTACCTAACTAGGGAAGAGATACAAGATGATATAGAATTTGCATCAATTGATGTTTCGTTTATATCCCTCAGTAAGATTTTATCCCCACTCCAGGCGCTACTAACAAATAAAGGTGAAGTAGTTGCCCTTATTAAGCCCCAGTTTGAAGCAGGTAAAGATAAGGTTGGTAAAAAAGGTGTTGTAAGAGACCCCAAAGTTCATGAAGAGGTTATAGAGGGTGTTCTTGACTATGCAGTAGAAATAGGTTTTGGGGTTCATGGTATAGAATATTCCCCAATCAAGGGGCCAGAAGGGAATATTGAGTACTTAGCATATTTAAAAAATAACACACCAGGAATAGACAAGGAATTTCAAAAGGAAATAATCAAAAAGATAGTTAAGGACTCCCACGAAATGAATAAAGAATAAAAAGTAGGTGAATAATGAAAAGTATTGGAATTATATCTAACATAATAAAAGACCCGGAACTAGTTATGACAAAACAAGTTATAGACTGGTTTGAAAGTCACAATTTTGATGTTATCCTAACACTGGACATTGCTAAGATGCTGGATAGGCATGATATTGAGATGATAGAAGATAAATTTTATAAGAGTGTTGATTGCATTGTTGTACTAGGGGGCGATGGCACCCTTCTTGCGGTTGCACCAAAAGCCGCTATTGAATCTGTTCCGGTTATTGGGATAAACCTTGGAAGACTTGGTTTTTTAACAGACATAGAAAAGGAAACAGCCCTAGTCACCCTAGGCAAACTTATCACTAAAAATTATTATATAGAGCACCGAATGATGTTAGAATTGCAAATTATATCAGAAGATAATAACGTACAAAAATTTACGGCCCTTAATGATATAAGTATAACAAGGGATAGTTATTCACGTATGATTGATTATAGTATTCATATTAATGGGCAGTATGTAGATGTATACCCGGCTGATGGTATTATTGTAGCAACACCAACAGGCTCAACGGCATATAACCTATCGGCGGGGGGGCCCATAGTTGACCCTAAGGCAAATGTAATGGTTGTTACACCTATATGCCCACATACTATTTATTCAAGGTCCATTATCGTATCTAAGCACGATACCATAGGCATTATGATACCGAAACTTGATGGTGGCAGTGTAGGGGTATCTGTAGATGGCAAGAAAGTATATAGCCTTAAGCCAAAAGATATTATACGTATTTCAAAATCTGATCTTACATCAAAACTTCTTAAAATATCTGATTATAATTTCTTTGATATTTTGAGAAATAAGATTGTAGAGCGGAGGCCAAGCGGCCGCTAATATTCTAAAAAAGGAGAAATTTATATGAAAGGACAAAGGCAATCTGCTATTTTAAGCCTTATACAAAAGCATGAGATAGAAACACAGGAAGAGCTAGGGGAAAAACTTAAAATGGCTGGTTTTAAGGTAACTCAGGCCACTATATCAAGGGATATAAGGGAGCTAAAGTTAACTAAGATAAATAGTAGCAAAGGTGGACAAAAATATATGGCACTTACACAGCACCAACAGCAGGTGTCAGGTAAGGTCATCAGGGTATTTAAGGATGCCCTTATTTCTATGGACCGTGCCCAGAATATACTTGTTATTAGAACCCTATCAGGAATGGGGAATGCAGTGGCTGCTGCTATAGATGCCTTTCACTACGAAGAAATCGTTGGAACACTAGCAGGAGATGACACGATATTTTGCGCTACACGTTGCGAAGAGGATTTAGAAGCCTTAATGATAAGATTCCATGAAGTTTTACAATCCTAAATTTAAAACTCTAAGTGGAGGTGATAAGAAATTGTTAATCCATATAAATGTTAATGATATAGCCTTAATAGATGAGGTTAGCCTTGAGCTACATGAAAACCTAAATATCCTAACAGGTGAAACAGGCGCCGGTAAATCCATGATAATAGATTCAATTAATTTTGCCTTAGGGGGTAGAACACCAAAATCTATCATAAGGCGAGGGGAAAAATACGCATATGTGGAGCTGCTTTTTGACAATAATAGTAATGAAGCACGTGCAAAGTTGGAAGAGTTTGGTATAGAGCAAGAGGATGAATACATCTTAATATCTCGAAAACTTTATGAAACAGGAAGAACTATTTATAAGATTAATGGACAAACAGTAACCAGGAAGATGCTAACTGAAATATCATCCCATCTGCTGGATGTCCATGGTCAGCACGAGCACCAATCCTTACTAGATACATCAAAGCACATAAACCTGTTAGATAAATTTGGTGGTAAACCTCTAGCAGACTACCTCTCAAAATTGGAGATTATCTATGATAAGTATTCAGAACTTGAAAAAGAGCTAGAAAGTCTTATGGGTGATGATAAGGCTAGGATACAAATGATAGACATTTTAAGCTTTCAAAC
>CAYUEJ010000164.1:0-4355 GCA_964442565.1 uncultured Candidatus Epulonipiscium sp. | reverse complement strand
CACCCTGCCCTGAAGAATTTCATATTACTTTTATTGGCTTTGTTTGATTTTTTGCATTTCTTTTTACATTTCCATTATAGCCCACGAATCTATTCTCGTCAACATTGTTAAAATGTTAACTACACTCTCTTAGATTTTCATGGATAAGCCTATTTTTTGCCTTTCTACATCAACGCTTATTACCTTCACTTCTACTATATCCCCCACACTAACGACATCTAGCGGATGTTTAATATATCTCTCTGATAATTGGGAGATGTGCACAAGACCATCCTGGTGCACCCCTATATCTACAAATGCACCAAAGTCTACAATATTTCTAACAGTACCTTTAAGAATCATACCTTCATTTAAATCTTTAATTTCTAAAATTTCGCTATGCAGTATTGGTTTTTCCATCTCTTCCCTTGGGTCACGTCCTGGTTTTTCAAGCTCTTTCAAAATATCCTTAAGGGTTATTTCCCCTATATCTAGCTTTGCTGCTATAGCTCCCAAATCCGTAACCTTCTTGCTGATATCACTAGTTTTATTTATTGCTATATCACCTTTAGCATAACCGAGTTCCATTAACAACCCCTCTGTTGATGCGTATGATTCGGGGTGGATACCGGTTCTATCTAATGGATTACTACCATCCATAATGCGTAAAAAACCTGCAGATTGTTCAAAAGCCTTTGGTCCTAGACCTTTAACCTTTTTAATCTGGCTTCTTTGCTTAAACTTTCCATTTTCCTCACGATATACAACAATGTTTTGTGCTATGCTCTTCCTAATTCCTGCTACATATCCAAGCAAAGATACAGAAGCTGTATTTATGTCTACCCCCACACTATTAACCGCATCCTCTACTACCCCGCCTAATGTTTCTTCTAAGCGCTTTTGGTTCATATCGTGTTGGTACTGTCCAACCCCAATAGATTTCGGATCAATTTTAACAAGCTCTGCAAGTGGGTCTTGAATTCTTCTTGCAATAGATACAGAGCTTCTTACCCCCACATCATCATTTGGAAACTCTTCCGTTGCAAGCTTAGATGCTGAATATACAGACGCCCCTGCCTCGTTAACAATTACATAATGTATAGGCTTTTCAATTTCCTTAATCACATCTACTACAAACTTTTCTGTTTCTCTTGAAGCTGTACCATTTCCAATGGCAATTAAATCCACATCATATTTTTTTATTAAGTCTATTAGTATTTTTTTAGACTTATCTATTTCACTTCTTGGAGGTGTGGGGAATATAACCGTATCATCTAGTTTTTTCCCCGTCCCATCTACTACCGCAACCTTGCACCCTGTCCTATAAGCCGGGTCTACACCCATTACAGTCTGATTGGCAATTGGTGGCTGCATAAGTAGCTGATGTAAATTTTGCCTAAATACTATAAGGGCTCCATCTTCTGCCTTTTCAGTAAGCATGTTTCTAATTTCTCTTTCAATAGCTGGCGCTATAAGTCTCTTATATGAATCTAAAATAACCTCATTTATAATATTTCTAACAGGCTCATAAGATGTGCTTATATTTTTTCCTTGCAGGTATAGATGTATATCATCTATAGGAGCCTCAATCTTTACGGTTAAGACTTTTTCTTTTTCTCCCCTGTTAACAGCTAAAATTCTATGTCCCGGTATACTTTTTATAGCCTCATCATAATCGTAATACATATCAAAAACAGTCGATGTTTTCTCATCTTTCGCCTTAGTAGCTATACGCCCCTTATTGTAGGTAATATCCCTAATATAGCCCCTATAATCCGCATTATCAGAAAAAACCTCTGCTATTATATCCATTGCACCATTTAGGGCATCCTGGGATGTTTCTACCCCCTTGTCTTCTGATATATATTCTTCAGCAGCCTTGAGTGGGTCTATGTCTTCCTCCTGATTTAAAATCAGCTGCGCTAATGGATCTAAGCCCTTTTCTTTTGCTATAATAGCCCTCGTCCTTCTTTTAGTCCTAAATGGAAGATATAAATCATCAACTTCTGTTATAGTCTGAGCCTTAATAATTTTAGCTTCTAGCTCTGGAGTTAACGCTTCCTGCTCCCTAATAGATTCTATGACTTGTTCCTTCTTAGCCTCTAGGTTCCTAAGATACACTAACCTCTCATGAAAATCACGTAGCACTTCATCACTAAGGCTCCCGGTTACCTCCTTACGATATCTAGCAATAAAGGGAATAGTATTTCCCTCATCAATTAAATCTATAGTGTCCTTAACCTGTTGTGGTTTCAGTGATAATTCAGTCTGTAAAACTTTAATAATATCCATATTCTTCTCCTTTACCTATCTAATACCTATATTATACCCCCTTCAGGGACGGTTAACAACTTTTTAAAAGCCCCCAAAAGGACTTATCTGTCACACTAGCATCTGTAAGGAAAGCATAACCTTCCCATCATAGTAGAATGGGAAACACCCCATATTCAACACTTTTGCGACCGTTAGGTTGTGTGTGTTGAATAGGGGGTGTTTCCCGTTGGCATATGAAGCATACCTTGCATTGCCCGGATTTAATATCTAAGTTCTTCGTCGACCCAGACCTGGGCACCGTTTTGATCTGCTTGGATCATTTGCACTTGCCAGTTATTCTCTAATGTATCAAAGTATTCTACCATTTCTCTTCTAAATGCTACAACGTTTTTAATTACTGCTATAAGGGTTGGCCCCGCTCCACTAAGGAACACGCCCTTTGCACCGTGGCTTCTAGATTCCTCCATTATGTCTTCCATGTTAGGGATAAGGTGTTTTCGGTAAGGTTCATGAAAACGATCTTGCATGGCCATCGGGAGGTTATCTACATCTCCTGTTATCATAGAAGCTGCTAGTAGGGCCGCCCTTGATGAGTTAAACACTCCATCTTGAAGTGAAATTTCTTTAGGAAGCACTTCCCTTGCAAGCTCTGTCGAAAGAGTAAAGTCAGGAATCATTACCGCAAATGTAATGTTCTCTGCTACTTGCACTTTAACATACTTCATATCGGTATCATCCATTGCCCCTATTGTCATACCTCCCAATATTGCAGGAGTAGTATTATCTGGGTGCCCTTCTATCTGGGCTGCTATTTGAACTAGTTCCTCTTTAGAAAAGAAGCTATGGCTCATGGCATTAGCAATGTGTAAGCCCGCTACAATACAGGCTGCACTACTGCCCAGCCCCCTTGTATGCGGAATATGATCTTGCTGTATTAGTCTTATCCCTGGCACCTTTTGCCCTATTATTTCATAAAATCTTACTATGGTTTTATAAATAAGATTATTCTCATCTGTTGGAATATCTTTACTACCCTCTTGGATAATTATCTCTAGGCCTGATGGGATTTCTTCTGCGTATACAATATTGTAAATCTGCAGTGCCATTCCTATGCTATCAAATCCAGGCCCCATGTTTGCAGTAGTAGCAGGTACTTTTACTTTTATCATTTATATCACCTTACATATCTGCTAGATAGAATTTATCATGGATTGCTCTCATTGCTTTTTTCATATCTGCCTTATCAATAAGAATCGAAATCTTAATCTCTGATGTTGAAATCATGCTAATATTAATGTTTGCATCGAACATAGCTTCAAACATACGTGAAGCTATACCTGTGTTAGCAACCATTCCACCACCTACAACAGATACTTTAGCTACGTCATGGTTATAGTCTACATCCTTAACCTTCCATCTGTCCATATTTTCTGAAATAATCGCCTTTACTTCTGGAAAAGCTGATTCAGATACTGTAAAACTAATATCTTTTGTACCATGACGACCAATTGATTGTAATATAATATCTATATTTATTTTGTGTTTTGCTAAAGTTGAAAATATATCAAATGCTCTACCTGGAGTATCTTCCACCCCTATAATTGAAACTCTTGCTACGTCATCATCACCTGCTACACCACTAATTAACATTTTTTCCATGTTACATGCCTCCTTAACGACTGTGCCCTCTTCTTCTGTAATACTTGAGCGAACAACCATTTTAACTTTATATTTTTTTGCCAATTCTACTGAACGATTATGAAGAACTCTTGCTCCGAGTGATGCCAACTCCAGCATATCATCATAGGTTATTTCATCAAGTTTTATTGCATCTTTTACAATCCTTGGGTCTGCTGTGTAAATCCCATCTACGTCTGTATAAATTTCACATAAATCTGCGTGAAGTTTAGCAGCTAGGGCTACAGCTGTTGTATCTGACCCACCTCTTCCAAGAGTTGTAACATCATCATAACGGTTCATACCCTGGAAACCTGTTACGAGCACAATATTTTTGCGCCCTAATTCAAGGTGTAGTCTCTCAGTATCTATTCTTCTCATTCTTGAATTACCATATGTAGATGTGGTAATCATACCTGCTTGAT
>CAYUEJ010000163.1:0-4358 GCA_964442565.1 uncultured Candidatus Epulonipiscium sp. | reverse complement strand
GATATTTCAGAGAGGACTAATGGAGATATTTACATAGGAGTAGTGGGGCCGGTTAGGAGCGGCAAATCTACTTTTATAAAAAGGTTTATGGAAGAACTAGTTATTCCTAATATTGCTAATGAGCATAATAAAGAAAGAACGAAAGATGAGCTGCCACAAAGTGGTGATGGTAAAATGATAACTACGACGGAGCCAAAATTTATACCTAACGAAGCAGTGCCTATTAATGTTGGTGGGGACTTTGAGGTCAAGGTTAGAATGATTGACTGCGTAGGGTATATGATTCCAGATACCGATGGCCATATGTATAATGAAACCCCACGTATGGTAAAAACCCCATGGTTTGATGAGGAAATTCCTTTTTCCCAGGCTGCCGAGGTAGGGACTCAGAAGGTTATTGTAGATCACTCAACAATAGGAATTGTAATTACAACAGATGGCAGTGTTACTAGCTTTGAAAGGGCAGACTACGAGGAAGCTGAGCAAAGGGTTGTAGCAGAACTCAAGGAGCTTGGGAAGCCATTTATCGTTGTTTATAATACAAACCGTCCTTATGATAGTGATAGTATAGAAGCAACTAAAGAATTATCAGAGCGGTATAATGTACCTGTTGTGCCCATAAATGTAGCCCAAATTAAGATGGATGATATTCACTCACTACTTGAAAAAATCTTATATGAATTCCCACTTAGTGAAATGCAATTTGGATTTCCAAGATGGATTGAAACCCTAGATCACGACCATTGGCTTAACAAGCAGTTAATTGATAAAGTAAAAGAAGTCGTTTATCCACTGGAGAATATAAGGCAAGTTAAAGAAGCACTTCCAGAATTTAAGGACCCAGAGATAATTAAAAATGTGTTTTTGGAAAAAATCCAGCTAGGGGACGGGATTGTAAAAATTGATATTAATACAGCAGATGATCTTTTCTATCGTATACTTTCCGAAACTACGGGGATGGAGATTAGTGGGGATCATGAACTAATTAGACTAATAAAACAGCTTTCGGAAACAAAAAGCGAGTACGATAAGGTGGCCTATGCCCTCCATGAAGTAAAGCAAAAGGGCTACGGAGTTGTTACACCAGTATTTGAAGAACTGGCACTAGAAGAGCCAGTAATGGTCAAGCATGGTAGTAAGTATGCTGTAAAATTAAGAGCAAGTGCCCCTAGCTACCATATTATCAAAGCAAACATACAAACAGATATTTCTCCTATTGTAGGCACCGAAGCCCAAAGTGAGGAACTTGTTGACTACTTAACCAAAGAATTTGCCATAGATCCCAAAAAGGTATGGGAATCCAACATCTTCGGTAAATCCCTACATGAACTTGTCAATGAAGGTCTCCAAAACAAACTCTATCACATGCCCATAGATGCCCAGGAGAAACTACAAGAGACTCTCCAAAAAATCATTAATGAGGGGAATGGGGGCCTTATCTGCATCATCCTTTAATAAGTATATTTTTAAATTGATAGCCCTAAATACAAAACATTCAGGGAGCATCAGTGTTTGTGATATGCTCCCTGAATGGTATACAATAATAGGGGATGATTATGTGAATACAACGGGTTGTAGATAGAGATACAGGCCTAAGATGACCCCACGGCTAAATCAAAAGAATAATAATTACAAAATTAGCCAATACTAAGACAGGAACAACCTTGTGTAATATTAAAATAACGTAATAGTTATAGGAAGAGGTGGGTGAATGTCTTATGATAAAGAGAGGGTTAAACTTGATGAGGTGCTCAAAACGCTTTTTTCAACTTCACAAAAAGTGCTTGTGGGACTTATTAATGGAATTTTTGGCGAAGAATTCTCCGCGGAGGATGTAAAATTAACTATAGGCAACAATGAATTTGTCTTAGAAGACTCAAATTATGATATAATAAAAGGGGACTTATTTTTGCAGTTGCTAGTTGAGGATACCGATACCTTGCATTACCATATTGAGTTTCAAACGCTAAACGATAATTCTATGGCAATTAGAATGCTTGAATACGGCCTACAAAAATCTAAAGAGATATCAAAAAATAAAAATAATATGCAAGAACTGTATTTTCCCAAACAAGTGGTTATTTTTATAGAAGAAAATAGTAATATTCAAGATGAATTACGCTTAAAAATTATATTCCCTAACAATCAGCATATAATATATACGGTTCCAGTCCTTAAATATTGGGAATATGACGCCGATAGGCTAGTGAAAAATAAAATCTATCCCCTGCTACCACTTCAAATATTTACACTGCGAAAGGATTTAGAAAGGGTAGCTAAAAATCCACTAGTAGGTAGCCAAGTGGAGATGACTAAAATACTAGAAAAAGCTAGGGACATAGCTTTTTCCGTATCAAAGGAGTCAAAGAGGTTATTTGAATTAGATGAGATTCTAGGTGAGGACCTTCATAAGATGCTTTTAGCTGTCAATAACTTAATAGAGTATTTGGGTAAAAGGTATGGTCAAAATCCGAAATTTGAGAAAGAGGTGAAGCAGATGACAAAGAGCTTATATGATCCGGTAGTGGAAGAAAGAGGTAAATTGCAGGGCAAAATCGAAGGTAAGATCGAGGGTAAAATAGAAGCCTTATTGTCGGTGTTAACAGTTATTTTTGGTAAAATGCCTGATGATTTAGTTTCAAGAATAAGGAATGCCTCAATTAATCAAATTGAGGATATACTAACTGATATCCCAAATATCAAGGATATTGGCGATGTTGAAAGACATTTGTAATCGGGCTGTAGCAAGGCTTAGGGCGTCAAGTAGCGTCTGCACCAGGAGTATGGTGTATGAGTTATGAAATCCTTTATACTAGGGAAGCATATGTTTTTTAAAGATTAGGTGCACTTCTTCGGGGGTGCATTTTTTATTTAGTAGGAAAGTTCTACTTTCCTTACCGGCGATAGTGTGGCAGATAAGTCCTTTTTGGGGCTTTTCAACGAGAGTTGTGTGCCAAAAAGGACTTATCTGCCAGTTTTTTATGTAATAGGAAGGTGACCTAATAGGAATGATTTGACGTATATGTGGGTTAAGGGGTAGAATTTAAGGGATGTTAGCAAGGGCCTTGGCGTTAATATTTGATTCGCCAAGGAAGCTCCTGGGCCTTGTTACGAACACTGTATCATACAAGAATTACGGAGGAAATAATATGCGAAGAAAAGATAGGGAAATGGACAAGGAATTCGGGTATGATGTAATTGATAGCGCAGACTATGGGGTATTGTCTGTTATAGGTCAAGGTATGGAACCCTACGGAGTACCACTATCTAGATTTTATACCGATTTGTGAAGAAGAGTATGATTTATTACTTAGAAAAGATGACATATTATACTTCCACTCTGCTAAAGAGGGAAAAAAGTGTCATCTTTTTCAGGAAACACCAATTGTCTGGATAACATTTGTGGGAGAAACCAAAATACCTGAAAACTATACCAAAGAAGAGTTAGATGAAATATCAAAGGACCAATCAAAGGTAGTATTGCTCCTAAGTAGCGTATTTACAACAGAGTATGAATCTGCCATGGCAAAGGGGAGGGTAGACCTTGTAGAGGATGAAAGTGAAAAAACAGAAGCATTAAATTTAATATGCGAAAAATATACCCCAAGCAAAATGAAATATGTTGGTAATGCTATTAAATCAGGAATGGAGAGGGTTAATGTATATAAGGTTCACATACAAGAACTAACAGCTAAGAGAAAAAAATATAATTCAAAAGGCGAAGAGATGAAGTGGGTAACTAAAGGGAAATGACAAATAATCTAACGTTGCTGGTTATTTTTTGTGAGCCCAGCATGTACAGGATCTAAGGGGTGAAAATCCCCAGTATTGGCCTAGGATGTGGATACACGAAAAAGCAGTGGATTATAACTTCAGCCGAGTGTTATCAGAATGGCTCCAGGATTTTCGGGTTGTCGGTCACTGTTGGCGAAGGGGGAACCCCAGGGCCTTACTCACTATAACAGAAGCTTGGGGGAGTTTTTTACCCAGTGTAAGAATTAGGCGGAAGTCGATACTAATACGCACAAGTATATGATACAATATGAAGTGTAGAAGTTTACTGATTAAGGATGAAGGAATAATAATTCTATACAATAGTAACAAGGGTTTCATAAATTCAAGTAGATTATGTCGGAAAACTTATAGCTGAAGAATAAATTTAGAAACTACATAACAACAGGAGGAAATAATATTATGTTAACAGGGGAAATAAAAAGCAAAGTGGATAGAATTTGGGAAACATTTTGGACAGGTGGGGTTACAAACCCTTTGACGGTAATAGAACAATTTACATATCTAATACTGTTCTAGTCAAGCATAATTGTAACACCTATGTATAAAATTTAAGAAACTCTAGC
>CAYUEJ010000162.1:0-4379 GCA_964442565.1 uncultured Candidatus Epulonipiscium sp. | reverse complement strand
TATTCTCCCATAAGCTTTGCAGACAAGGAAAACGAGGAGTTTTACAGGGCAATTAATATTGCAGGGCCTTCATTTATCCGCATAGAAGCAGATGAGCTAACCTACTGCCTTCATATTATAATAAGATATGAAATCGAAAAATCACTTATTGCAGGTGAAATAGAAGTGAAAGATTTGCCAAGGATTTGGAATGAAAAATACGAAAAATACCTGGGTATTACACCGCCAACTGACTCACTTGGAGTCCTTCAAGATTCACACTGGGCATCAGGATTATTTGGTTACTTCCCATCCTACGCAGTAGGAACAGCCTACTCCTCACAGATTTTAAACTCAATGGTACAAGATATGGACTTTAAGAAATGTGTTGAGACAGGTAACTTTGAGCCAGTGGTAAAGTGGCTAAAGGAAAAGATTCATATACATGGCAGTCTAATAATGCCAGACGAACTTATGAAAAGTGCAACCGGCGAAGGTTTAAACCCCAGCTACTATACAAACTACCTAAAACAAAAATTCAAAGACATCTACCTATAAGTTTAGTCTATACTATGGCTGATGTATCCTTTCTGGAGCTTTTGCAACATATGCTGTGGCAGACAAGTCCTTTTGGGGGCTTTTCAACGTGAGTTGCGTGCCCCAAAAAGGACTTGTCTGCCACTTTTTTTTTAGTCTTCAGCTGCTGGTGGTGTAAATACCCTAGCCGCTAATTCATTATCTAGCATAAGTAACATAGCCTCGTCCTTGATTGCAACTTTAAACTTCTGAATTAGGTTGCTAAATGAGGCTTCTTCCTCAACTTGTTCATCCACAAACCAGTTTAAGAAACTAATTGTAGAATATTCCCTTTCTTCCGTAGCAATATCCATTAAATCATAGATTTTGCCTGTAACAATCTTTTCATGTGCAAGGGCAGATTCAAATGCATGAAGTATGGAATCATAAGATGCATGAGGATCTTCTAAAGCCTTGAATGTGATTGACCCATCTTTATCATTGATGAAATCAAAAAATTTCATAGCATGGAATCTTTCTTCCTCAGCTTGCATTAAGAAGAAGTTAGCACAGCCATCTAAATCATTCCCTGCGCAGTAAGCTGCCATGGACATATACAGATGGGCTGCATATAGTTCATGTGTAATTTGGTCATTTAAAGCGTCTAATAATTTTTCACTTAACATATTCATACCTCCAATTAATAATAGTTATTACTAGAATATTATACCACAAAACTATCAATATAGTATATAATTATAGAGTATAATGAAATAATTTAACAATAAATAGCGTACTGGGGGAAAATCAGAATGAAATTAATACTTAAACAAATCAGCGTTGCTATGCTAAGCATATCACTGCTAACAGGATGTAGTGGTGCAACTTTTAAAAAGGCTGTTGAACAGGGTAAGCTTGCAGCAGAGGATAAAGACTATGCTAAGGCGCAAATATCTTTTCAGCTAGCACTAGACGAAAAGGAAGACGAAGAAACTACGACAATGCTTGAACAAGTCGATAATATGCTTTTGGGACTTAAAGCTAGGGAAGATTCTGAATTAGAAAAAGCTATGGAGTATTTCACCATAGTGCTTAGTAGCGATACAGAACTTATGGAATTACAAGAAGAAGCTAATAAATTCAGGCTCCAACTAAAACTTCAACTTGAAGATCTACAACAGTTACAGGCTAAAACAGAAGAATATGAGGCAGATATTAAAAAAGCGGAAGCCATGCTTAATGAAAAAAATTATTCAGAAAGCAAGAATATCCTAAATAAGATTATAGAAAGTATTAAAGATGATGAAGCTTTCATAATCCAAGCAAATAAAGCTAATGCAACCCTTGATTTAGTACATGCCGCAGTTAGCCAGTCAGAAGCCGCGAAGAAAGAAGAGGCCAGAAGGCTAGAGGCTATAAAAAATCCAGTCAATCCCTCTCTGGGCATGGACCAGGTGGCTAGAAACAATGGATATAGCGTAGAAGATTATAGGCTAGCCGATTTTAACAAAGATGGGGTTAAAGATTTTGTTGCCATTCTTACAAACTCATCAAGCACCTATCTTGGGGTTATGGATGGTGTTAGCGGTAATATGCTAGATATTAACGAAATTTACCCAGGGGATTATGGAAATGACTTAGAAGTATACAATGTGCAGGGGACTTATCATATTGTAGAAACAATGGAACATCTATATGCATCACATAGTGTTTATCACTGGGACAATGGTAAACTAATAGAGGATAAGAAGGCTTTATACTATGATCAAGATATAGTACTGGGTAGTCAAAATATGTTGCAGGTTAGATATAACCCGCAAAAATATAGTCAGAAGTTTTCTGTTTCCGATAAAACCTATATGGAACTAAGCTATGATTCAGAGGTAGGATGGTACTCAAATTGTGATGCTAAGATACAAAATGACATGTTGGTACATAATCATTATATAATATTTACCTCTCCTCATGAGTATGAGCCACTTATAATAACTGAAAAATCTAGCTGGAATGGTAGCCAGTGGGTGCTTAATAAGGTAGAGTATACGACCCTGGAATATAATGTAGAAGATGGGTATACTAAGTTTAGCAAGATAAAATAGTAGTATGGCAGACAAGTCCTTTTTGGAGCTCTTCAACGCTCTTGTATGCCACAAAAAGGACTTATCTGCCACTTTTTTTATAAGCTGCGTCCAACAGCCTTAGCAATAGGTCGTAAATCTTGCATTAACTTTGCAAAAGCCTCTGGTGTAAGTGATTGAGGGCCATCTGATAGTGCATGAGCTGGATCTGGATGTACCTCTATAATTAGTCCATCAGCGCCAGCCGCAATAGCTGCTGCAGAAAGAGCAGGAATATAATCTAGAACACCACTTGCATGACTTGGGTCAACCACAATCGGCAAGTGGCTTTTTGATTTAATAACAGGAATAGCACTAATGTCTAAAGTATTACGTGTAGCCGTCTCAAAAGTACGAATACCACGCTCACAAAGAATAACATTAGGATTTCCCTCACTCATAATATATTCCGCAGCATTTAGCCACTCATCAATAGTTGCCGATAGCCCGCGCTTAAGTAAGACTGGTAGCTGAGTTTTACCAATAGCCTTAAGAAGCTCATAGTTTTGCATATTCCTAGCACCTACTTGAAGGCAATCTACATATTTAACCGCAGCCTCAACAGCATGGATACTAGTAACCTCACAGACAGTCATTAAGCCTGTCTCGCTCCTAGCATCAGCCATATAGCGAAGCCCTTCCTCTTCAAGGCCCTGGAAGGCATAAGGAGAAGTACGTGGCTTATACGCCCCTCCCCTTAGTACATGCCCGCCACCATTTTTAACAGCTTGAGCTGATTCCATAAGCTGGTCCCTGGTCTCAATAGCACAAGGTCCGCCCATAACAATAATATCCTCACCACCAACTTCTAGATTACCTATTTTAATAACACTAGGCTCAGGTTGGAATTTCTTATTAGCTAGCTTATAGCTTTCAGTAACAGATACTATTTTTTCAACACCATCAAGAGACCTAAAGTAGCCATCACGAAGCTTGGTCTTATCACCAACAACTCCAATAATAGTAACCTGGTCTCCTTTGGATATATGTGGGAAAAGCCCAGCACTCTCTATCCTCTCAACAACCGATTTTATATGTTCCTCGTTAGAATTCGGTTTCATAACAATAATCATCACAGTACCTCCTAATTTATAAGTAATTCTGCATATTATGATATATTAGTAGGTCATTTAAGTCAACATCAATATATTGGTTCCTGGTACTTAACATATCAACTTATTGCTCCATCATACAAGTGAAAGTGTGCAAGATATGTAGTATAATGGAGCTAACAAATCTAGTGATTCGAATTAACTATGTAGAGGGAGATGATAATTTGAGGAAAATACTTTTTTTAATAGCAACACTAACCTTGCTATTAGTAATCATAATAGGACTAAGTACAAAAGGTAATAAAAATAATACAGGGTCAAAATACAACAAAATTACACCCCAAGAGGCAAAAGAAATGATGGATACAGAAGAGGTAATTATTGTAGATGTTAGAACACCTGAAGAGTATGAGGAAGGGTACATTGAAGGGGCAATCCTAATACCTAACTACGACATTGAAACTTCAGCTGCTACCATGTTGCCAGATAAGGATGCAAAAATCCTGCTCTACTGCAGAAGTGGCAATAGGAGCCAAGGTGCTGCTAAATCGTTAGTTAAAATGGGATATAACCATGTATATGACTTTGGCGGGATTGGTAGCTGGGTATATGAAATAATTAAAGACTAACCATAATGAGATGCTGCCGGATCTTTTTTGATAATAAATATGTGCTTGATAATTATCTATATGTTATAATAAATATTAATAACTAC
>CAYUEJ010000161.1:806-4387 GCA_964442565.1 uncultured Candidatus Epulonipiscium sp. | reverse complement strand
AGCAATAAGACCAATGACATAATGAAGGTACTTACTATACTATCTACAGTTTTTATCCCACTCACCTTTCTAGCAGGTATTTATGGTATGAATTTTGAGTATTTTCCAGAAATCCATTGGAGATATGGATATCTAAGTTTTTGGATTATATCGCTAATTATTACTGCTTTTATGATAAGATTTTTCAAAAAGAAAGACTGGATGTAGGGTGCCTGGTACCGTACATCCAGTCTTATTTACTAAAATAATCTCCCCTCACTTCCTTGACATTTTGCCTAAATCCCTTGATAATATAACTAACACTTTATATACATTATGGGGGGACTTAACATATTAACTTTTTGTTATAATTATTAGGAGGTATTTAGATATGAAAAATTCAATGAAAGTATTAGTTTCAATTGTAGTAGCAATTGTAGTAATTATAGGTGCAGGTGGTATGTGGTATGCACAAACATATAACTCATTTGTAACCCTTGGTAATGAAGTAGATAGTCAGTGGGCCAATGTAGAGTCAAAACTTCAAAGACGAATGGATCTAATCCCTAATCTTGTTAACTCTGTGAAGGGAATTATGGAACAAGAAAAGGAAGTGTTTGGTAATCTTGCAGATGCACGTGCAAAGCTTGCAGGGGCTGGGACTATTAATGAGAAAGTAGAAGCATCAACAGAAGTAGAGGGGGCTTTATCTAGGCTCCTAATGGTTATGGAAAACTACCCTGAGCTTAAATCAAGCGAGAATGTAAGCCAGCTAATGGACGAACTTGCTGGAACTGAAAACAGAATTTCCGTTGAAAGAGACCGTTATAACGAAGTAGTAAAGGCCTATAATAATAAAATACAGCGTTTCCCAAGTAGCATTATTGCAAATTCAAAAGGATATGAAATAAGAGAGTTTTTTAGGGCTCAGCCAGGAAGTGAAGTAGCACCTACTGTAGATTTTAACTAAAAAGGAGCTTACTTATTATGAAAAAAAATAAAGCTAAATATTTATTTATAAGATTGATAGCTATATTTCTACTAGCTTTTGGACTTACTTCTACCATATATGCTTTGCCAAAGCCTACAACAGAGTTTTATGTTGCAGACTATGCTAGATTATTACAACAAGATACTAAAGATTTCATAACAGGTATTAACCTAAGGTATGAAAAGCAGCTTGAAAAGCCCCAAGTTCTTGTCTTAACTGTAGATAATCTAGAAGGCTTAGATGCAGCTAGTTACGCAGTACAGGTATTTGAGAAGTGGGGCATCGGTAATAAAGACTATGATAATGGGGTATTAATTCTACTAGCACTAGAGGAGCGTAAAATTGAGGTAGAAGTTGGGTATGGCCTAGAGGGAGTACTACCTGATGGTAAAGTCGGCCGAATACTAGATATGAATGCTGAGACTTTATCTCAAGGGGATTATGATAGTGGCATCAAGGGGATTTTTTATACTATCGTAGACGAAATCAATAATGAGTATAAGTATGAAGGGCTTTTAAATGACTATGATAATATCTCTAGCCAGGTTCCCCATATGCCACGCAATACTTTTGCTACTAATACACGGGAAGCAATGCTAATTCTAATTGTCCTAATTATTATATTTTTCTTAGGTGGTGGAGGAAGACGGGGAAGAACATTCTACGGTGGCCCTGGAGGTTTTGGGCCTAGAGGTGGATTTAGTAGTGGTGGTTTTGGAAGTGGCAGAGGAGGCTTCGGCGGATCTAGCGGAGGTGGGGGGCGCTCAGGTGGCGGTGGAGCTGGCCGTGGATTTTAAATTCAAACTTAAAACACCATAAATAATTATAAAGAGGGGGATTAACTCATGAAACTTTATGTTGCCCGTCATGGGCAAACCTTATGGAATACACAAAAACGTATGCAAGGATGGGAAAACTCGGATTTAACTGACCTAGGGAGAAACCAAGCTAAATTGCTTGGTAAGTCCCTTGCAGACATTGGGTTTAATCAGGTTATATCTAGTCCCTTAGGTAGGACTGTTGAAACTGCCAACCTAATAATTGGGGATAGGAAGCTGAATGTAATTACAAATGATAATTTCAAAGAAATGGGCTTTGGATCATGGGAGGGGCAAACACCAGATATCCTAAAAACTACATACCCAGGCCAATATAACACCTTATGGACCGATGCATCAAAATATACACCAGTAGACGGTGAAACCTTTGATCAGGTCTTAGAACGTATTAAGCAAGGCCTAAACCAAATTGTTAGTGATAATCCCACAGGTAATGTTTTATTAATAACACACGGGATGGTTATCCAAATCTTATTAATGCACGCTAAAGGGCTGCCTTTATCAAGACTCTGGGACCGAAAAGTTGTATACCCAACAAGCCTAAGCATCATCGAAATCACCAGGGGTAATAAAAAAATCCTCATAGAAGACGACACTAGCCATATAAGCTTGCCATAATAGCTTATATGGCCCAACTCTTCGTTAAACTTGTATTATGCGAATAGTTGTGCGTCTCCTTTTAAAAGCTTTACCGCATCTATCTCTGGAATTGGTTTACTAAATAAATAACCCTGCATTATATCGCATCCATTAGATTTAAGGTACTCCCTTTGCTCTTCTGTTTCCACACCTTCAGCAACAATTTTTAGATTAAGCTGGTTAGCTAGTGAAATAATTCCTTGAACAAAAATATCATCTTGATTAACTATTGTAATATTATCTATAAAGGACTTATCAATCTTTAATACATTTAGATTAAGATCCCTCAAGCGACTTAATGATGAATATCCTGTCCCAAAATCATCTAAGGAAATACTGATTCCTATAGCTTTCAATATATTTAACTGGCTATTGATAAGTTCATAATTTTTCATTAAATGAGTTTCAGTAATCTCTATTTCTAGATGTTTTGGATTAACACCTACATTGTTTATGATAACTAATAGATTTTCTACAAAATCTTCTTCTAGAAGCTGAATTACAGAAATATTTATAGCCACTTTTATCTCCTTTATACCTTGCTCCTCCAGGGTCTTAACAAAGGCAATAGCTGTTTTAATAACCCAATTTCCAAAAGGGATAATAAGCTGATTTTTTTCTGCAATATCAATGAATTTAAATGGTGAGATAAAGCCCAGTCTTTCACTTTTCCACCTAGATAATGCTTCCATACCGACTATTTGATTAGTTTCTAAATCTACCTGTGGTTGGTATTCTAAATAAAATTCATCCTCAAAATTATTTTTTGCTGCCTTGTTAAGTTCTTCTTTAATAGTTTCATTCTTTATAAACTCTTCCTGCATAATGTGATCAAAGAAGCAATAACGTTCACCATTTAATGTCTTTAATTTGTTAATTGTAATTTCAATATGTTGAAAGACCTCATCTGCTGCTTGATATTGTAGATCTATTTTAAGAATACCCATCTTGGTTGTTATTAAATTGGTGCTTTCTAAATCGTATAATTGACTCTCTAACACCTTTAACATTTGTTTGCAACGCTCAATTAGATTAACCTCATCTATATATTCATCAATATAGATGGCAAATACATCCTCGGAGTACCTAAAGATATTCTCATGTTTTACCCCAAGCTGAGTAATTCTATCAAT
>CAYUEJ010000161.1:0-796 GCA_964442565.1 uncultured Candidatus Epulonipiscium sp. | reverse complement strand
ATTTGCTTTCTTTTTTAATTCTGAATAAATATTTCTATCAATTTTAATATTAAGTACATCATCCAATACTTGATATCCATAAAGTAGCTGGATTAAATTAAGGTTATCACAGCTTATTAAAAATAATGCTTTTTTATTAACTGCATCCTGATTAATTAATCTTTCATTTAGCATTGAAGAAAGATATGTTTTATTAAAAACTCCAGTACTTGGATCACGATATGCCAAGTCTTCTATTTTACGGTTCTTTTTAATAATAAGTGTAAGCATGATGGTATAAATCAAATAAATAAGCGTTAATAGTACCACAATAGTGATAGTTATTTTTTTGTTAATATCTTATTAGATTCTACAGAATAGAAAATAGCCAAAGTCCCCATTTTTACTCCCTCATCATAAATAGGGATAAGTGTTTCGTAAGTTTTAATACCACCTAAGGTTCTTTTTGCATAATAGGGCTGGTCTTTTTTTATAGCCTTACGTTCTGCTTCAGTTAAATCATGGGAAATATCATCAAATTTATTATCACAGTAAATAATATTTTCTTTATTGTCTAAGTAGTGAACGTGCAGTGTCTCTTCTTCCCCACTTAGTATATTTAGTAGGTTATGTACTGAAAACCCATCTGTTAGACTTTTTATATTATCTGCTAAAATACCAACTTGAACAAAATCACCAGTTTTACTTCTAGATTGTGCATATTTAATATGGACATCTAGACTTGAATCGTAACGGATATCCTCAAATAAGGCTTTTTTACTACTTTTCATAAAGTCGTATATAGGATAGCCTGGTG
>CAYUEJ010000160.1:0-4390 GCA_964442565.1 uncultured Candidatus Epulonipiscium sp. | reverse complement strand
CTATCTGGTTGCCTTTACCTCTGTCCATATTCTATCATAGATTTTAACCACATCTGATGGATCTGTAAAAACTTCTAGCGCGTCGGTAATTTCTTCTGCCGGATATGCTACCTCACTATTAGCCTCTTCTTCTGGCAACAAGGCTCTTGCCTCACTAATAGGAGTAGAATATCCGATATACTCAGCATTCATAGCCGAAATATCAGGTCTACATAAAAAATCAATGTACTTTTCAGCTGCTTCTTTATTTTTTGCCCCTTTAGGAATTACCATACCATCTACCCAGTAGTTACTTCCTTCTTTAGGAATTATATACTCAAGGTCTTCATTCTCCCTCATCATATACACCGCGTCGCCTGACCAAGCAACCATCATTGCAGCTTCTTCATTAATAATTTTATCCTTACCTTCATCACCAACGTAAGCTAGAACTAAAGGTTTTTGGGAGATAAGTTCAGCCTTAGCTTCTTCAAGTTCGCCCTCATCCCTTGTATTCATATCATAGCCTAGTTTTTTAAGGGCTACCATAATGGAATCCCTTTGGCTATCCATCATTAGGATTTGCTTATCGTAAGTAGGGTCCCAAAGAATATCCCAACTATCTACTGGTTCTGTTACCATACTCTTATTATAAATAATGCCTACTGTTCCCCACATGTAAGGCACTGAGTACTCATCTGCTGGGTCATATTGCATTCCAAAAAACCTACTATCTACATTATTATAGTTTGGAATATTATCTAGGTTTATTTTTTCTACTAAATCGTTCTTTATCATTTTTTCAATCATATAATCAGATGGAAATGCTACATCATAATTAGATCCACCCGCCGATAGGTCCACGTACATATCTTCATTGGTAGCAAATGTTTTGTAGTTCACCTTTATTCCAGTTTCTTCTGTAAATAGGCTGTTTACTGATTCATCAATATAATCTCCCCAGTTATATACATTAATTGATTCTTTCTTTTCACCACAGCCCACAATCCCGAGGCTCATAATTCCAACAATTGTGGCTAAGGCTATCATTTTAATTCTTTTTTTCATTTTCCTCTCACCTCTTTAATTTATTTTTTTCTTTAGGTTATTCGCTGGCTTTAGATTAACTAGTAATAACAATAATAATATGGCTGTAAACATAATTGTAGAAAGGGCATTAATTTTTGGATTAATACCTCGCCTAGCCATTGAATAAATCTCGATAGATAATGTAGATACTGCTGGCCCTGCATTAAAGAAACTTACCACAAAATCATCTATTGATAGAGTAAATGCAAGCAATGCACCTGCTGTAATTCCCGGCATGATTTCAGGAAGTACAACCTTATAAAAAGCATAAAATGGTGTCGCACCCAAATCTAAGGCTGCCTCATAAATATTGTGATTAAGCTGCTTTAGCTTTGGTATTACCGACAAAATTACATATGGTATTGAAAATGTAATATGAGCCAAAAGTAGCGAATTAAACCCTCTTGGGATTTTTATAAAAATAAACAAAATCATTAGTGATATCCCTGTAACTATATCCGGACTTAAAAGTGGTATATAGGTTACATTCATCATTAGATTCCTTTTCCACTTGCTCATGTTATGAATCCCTATTGCTGCAGCTGTTCCAATTATTGTCGCTACCAATGTGGCTACTAGGGCAATAATTATTGTGTAATAAAAAGCTGATTTAATCTGTGGGTCATTAAAAAGTTCCTTGTACCATCTAAGAGTAAAGCCACTCCACTGGGATCTTTTTTTAGAATCGTTGAAGGAAAACACCATTAATAAAAATATAGGGGCGTATAGAATAAATACAATAAGGGCAACATATGATTTCTTAAGAAAGTTCATCATAATATTCCTCCGCCTCCTTGCTCCATAGAATCATACTTAGACATAATACCTATGCTTACTAAAATTATTGCCATCAGAACTACTGATAATGCTGAGCCAAATCCCCAATCGTTGACATTCCTAAACTGCTGCTCAATCATATTACCAATAAGTGTATACTGGCCGCCGCCTAACAAACTTGATATAACAAATGTCGTTAATGATGGCATAAATACCATAACAACACCCGATATTATCCCTGGCATACTTAGTGGGAATGTTATCTTCATAAATATTTTACCTGAATTCGCCCCTAAATCCTGGGCCGCTTCTATTATACTTTTATCAATTTTACTAAGCACGTTGTATATTGGAAGGACCATAAATGGGAAGAAATTATAGACCATACCAAACACAACTGCTTGGTCATTATACATTAGCTGCATTTTGGGAAGTCCCATGGTATTTAAAAGCGCATTAATTATTCCATTATTCTCAAGTATTGTCATCCATGCATATGTCCTAAGTAGTGAATTCATCCACATGGGAAGTATAACTAATAGGAGTATAATACTATTATTTGACATGTCTTTGCTCGCTAATATCATAGCTAGAGGATAAGCAAATATAAAACAAATCAGTGTACTAATAAATGCAAGGTTAACCGATCTCCAAAGTACATCTATATATAAGGGGTCAAAAAATCGTTTATAGTTTTCTATGGATATAACCTTGCCACTTGGTGTATCCAGGGTAAAACTAAAATATACTATCAAGAACAGTGGAACAAGCACAAAAATTATCATCCACACTATATAAGGCCTAGCCGTCCATTTTTTATCCATGTGATCAGCTCCTTTTCATAATATGAATATCATCTGGTGTTAATTTTATCCCAACTATAGAATCTACTGGCGCCATTGTGGTGCTATGAACAGTCCACTCAAAGTCTTCACACTTAACATTCATTTCATAATGAACACCTTTAAAGGTCACGGTCTGCACTCTGCCAACAATCATACCTTCGTCTTCTGATACAATTTTAACGTCTTCTGGTCTTACAACAATATCAACCGATTCCCCATCCTTGAAACCTTTATCTAGGCACTCGAAATCTTGATCGCTAAAATTCACCAGGTAATCTTTAATCATTGTCCCTTGTAAAATATTACTCTCACCTATAAAATCTGCTACAAAGGCATTTTTAGGTTCATTATAAATATCTATGGGTGTTCCGATTTGTTGTATTACCCCATTATTCATAACAGCAATGGTATCTGACATAGTAAGAGCCTCTTCTTGGTCATGGGTAACATATATAAATGTGATGCCAACTCGCTGTTGTATTTCTTTTAGCTCCATCTGCATGCTTTTACGAAGTTTAAGGTCTAAGGCCCCTAGTGGTTCATCCAAAAGCAGCACCTCTGGTTCATTTATTAAAGCCCTTGCAATAGCAATCCTTTGTTGCTGCCCACCACTTAGTGATGTTATCTCGCGTTTTTCATACCCTGCCAGGTTAACTAGCCTAAGCATTTTATTCACTTTTTCTTTAATCGTCTTCCTATCAATCTTTTTTATATTGAGTCCAAATGCTATATTGTCCTCTACATTCATATGCGGAAACAGTGCATATTTTTGAAAGACTGTATTTAGTTTTCTTTTATGTGGGGGCAAATCTGCAATATTCTTCCCTTCAAATAAAACTTCTCCTTTTGTAGGATATTCAAAGCCTCCAATAATTCGCAGAATAGTTGTTTTTCCGCATCCACTTGGTCCTAAAAGTGTTAAAAACTCATTTTTTCTAATATATAAATCTATATCTTTCAAAACCTCTGCATCCTTACCAAATGTTTTTGATATGCCCTTAAGGTCTATAATAATATCATCTTGCATAACTGTTTTTGTTTTCATCATTTTAAGCTCACCTCACATATTTAAGTACAAATCCTATCAAAAGCTTGGGGGTGTCGATACCCAAAGCACCGTTGCCTTTTTCTTCCCTGGATTAGATATAAAATGTCTTTTGGTTGGCTTAAAGTAAAAGCTATCTCCTTTTCTCGCCTTAAACTGTTTATCACCCAAATGAACATTTATCCCACCAGCTAATATATATCCAAACTCTTCCCCATCATGTGGCTCATCAATTATAGTCGTTCCACCTGCTTCTATGGTTATTAGAATCGGTTCCATATTATTCTTCTGGGCATTGGGAACCAGCCATGTAATCATGTTTTTTAGCTCTTTATCCTCTTTTTCAAACACATCATCCTTAGTGAATACTATCTTTTCCTGTCCCGTTTCGTTAAAGAAGTCCTGTAAGTTGGTTCCCAGGGATTCCAAGATGTCTACTAATGTTGCAATAGAAGGCGACGTAAGACTTCGTTCTACTTGTGATATAAAACCTTTGGATAATTCGCATCGATTAGCCAGTTCTTCTTGAGTCAAGCCATTCTTTTTCCTAAGCTGGTTGATCTTATTTCCTATGTCCATACGATTTCCCCTCTTATCAGCATTACTTGCTATATGTTAACTTTTTGTTTACCTATGTTAAACTAACTTAAATGAT
>CAYUEJ010000159.1:0-4395 GCA_964442565.1 uncultured Candidatus Epulonipiscium sp. | reverse complement strand
TGGAGATTGATTTGATTAATAAGGATAAAATGCCAATTATAACATTGGATAACTCATGGCATCAGCTAATTTCAGAAATTAAGACACCTAAAATATCAGCTCTAGAAAAAGAATTAAATAGACTACTGAAGGAACAAGGAAAGCTTAACACAGACTATGTAGAATATACAAAGCTTAAGAAAGAGATGTTAGATACAATATTAGAACTTACCCATGATGCATTTGAGGAACAATCGGATGATGCAATTAAGAAAATAGAATACCAACAAAAAATGATTTTAAAAATAAATGAAAAGCTAGAAAAAATAGAGCCCAAGCTAGATGAAATACCTAATGAAATAAGGCAAGCTAATGGGACATTAGTGGAAGAGAGTGTAAGACTTTGCTACGAGTACATTGGTGCTTACAGGGAGAAAAGTGATACACTAGGTGAGGAGATAGCAGTTATACGTGCTACCTTAATGAAAAAAACAGAAGAAAAAAAGTTGTATGATAAACAATCCAACCAACTTTATCAATATTTACATCAATTAGTAGGTGCTAATTTTATAGAAAAGACAGATAGTGTTTATTGGGAGCAATCAGAATGATAGCAGGAATAGGAACGGACATTATAGAAATAGAACGAATAAAAAAAACTATAATGCAAAACCCAAGATTTATAATTAAAAATTTTACTATAAATGAGCAGGAGTATTTCCAGCAAAGAAAAAAAACTTATGAAACTATAGCAGGGAATTTTGCTGCTAAGGAAGCTATTAGTAAAGCGTTAGGGACAGGCTTTAGGGGGTTTGGCCTTATTGACATTGAAGTTACAAGAAATGAGCTAGGCGCACCCATAGTCGCCTTACATGGCACGGCAAAACAGATAGCTAGCAAAAAGAATATAAACAAAATCTGGGTTAGTATTTCCCATTGTAAAGAATATGCAACGGCATATTCTATAGTTGAGACAAACAGTTAAAAAATCTTCTCATATTTTATTGGACTAGGGAGTATATTAGAGACAAGAGGACTTCCTATCAATGAAATAAGGAGGGGACATGACTAAAAAAATAGTATGGTTAGGATTACTTTTAGTAAGTTTATCTTTATCAGGGTGTAAAATTATGGACAAAAGCGAAAACCCAAGCCGAGCCCAGGAAAAATTAATTAGCATGAAGGGATACGCCTGTTTAGCTAGAATAACACATATAAGTGACAAAGATACAAATGCCTATGAAACTAAGCAGGTATATAAAATGGATGGAAGGTATAGATTTGAAGTTACAAAACCAGAACATATTGAAGGGCTAACAACTATTTGTAATGGAGAAAAAATCATCCAGTATAATCCTAAGGCAGATAATCCCAAAGCTATAGAATTGCCGGTTAATAATTTTAGAAACCAAATATTTCTAGGGACATTTGTAAAAAACTATTTACAATCAGAAGAAGTAGCTATAGAAGTTCAAAAGATGGACAGTGGTATAACAACAGTATTAGAGGCAGTTATTCCAGGTGGTAGTGAACATATGAGCTCACAAAGATTATGGATTGACCAGAAGACACATAAGCCGATTCGCATGGGAATATATAACCGGGATGGCAAAGAAAACATAACTGTGGAATTTATAGAATTTACCTATAACCCAGAGATCAACGAAAGAGTATTTAGTATAGATTAAGGTGGAGAAAAAATGATTTCAAATATGCCACGTGTAGTTGCGGAAATAAATACAGATGCAATTACGCATAATTATAGGAAAATCAAAGAAAGCATACCAAGTTACACCAAGATTATGGCTGTTGTTAAAGCAGATGCATATGGACACGGGGCAGTTAAAGTATCCCAGATACTGCAAGAAGAGGGGGTAGACTACCTAGCAGTGGCTATAGCAGCAGAAGGAGCACAGCTAAGAGAGGAAGGCATAAGAACACCTATTTTAGTCCTTGGATATACCCCTGCATCTAGTGTAGGTGCTCTAATTGAAAATGACCTAACTCAAACTATATTTTCATATGAAATGGCAAAGTTTATCTCATATGAAGCTAGTAAACTTGGGAAAAAGGTGAAGATACATATTAAAGTTGACACTGGAATGGGGAGGATAGGATTTTTACCCCACCCTACTAGCATAGAAGAAATTATAGAGATAAATAAACTACCCAATATAGAAATAGAAGGGTTTTACACACATTTTTCTAGTGCAGATGAAGAGGATCAAACATATACTAAGAAGCAAAATAGTATATTTAATGGATTTTTAAAAGAACTAGGGGAGGTTGGTATAGATGCTCCTATTATCCATGCAGCTAACAGTGCAGCTATAATTATGCACAAATATACCCATGCAAATTTGGTAAGATTAGGGATTTCGTTATATGGACATTACCCTTCAGAGATGACAAAACCATACGCCATGGGCCTTGTGCCAAGTATGTCATTAAAATCACAAGTTGTTCATTTAAAAAAGGTACCCAAAGGCGAACAAATAGGGTATAATAGAAAATATACAACTAACCATACGACAAAAATCGCTACAATACCCATAGGGTACGCTGATGGATATTCGCGAGGATTGTCAAATAAAGGGCGCGTTCTCATAAGGGGTGAGTACGCACCAGTAATTGGGAATATTTGTATGGATCAGTTTATGGTTGATGTAACTCATATAAATTACGTTGCTGTAGGCGATGAGGTCGTTTTGTTTGGGAAACAAAATAGTAACGAAATTACAGTAGAAGAGATTGCAAACATATTAAATACAATCAACTATGAGGTCATTTGTATGATTGGAAAAAGAATTCCACGAATGTATGTATAAACTCCACAGACTTTGTTAATAATGTAAATAGATAACGTGGAGTAAATCACCAATTTGGGCAGGGAGTGATTTGCGGTGACACAACGTAATCATGGTATAAGAATTTGTTCTAAAGGTTTAGAAGGCACTAAGAGCTATAAAACTGAAAAAAGAGCAATTGATGTAATGATTAAAGGTTATCAGGAAATGGCAGAAATAAACCTAAAAATCTCAAAACTATGTTTTGCGGTGGAAAGTGAGGCTGATAACATTTGTATTCGGCTAACGGAGTGTGATTAAATTATGGTAAAACGCGGAGATATTTTTTATGCAGATTTAAGTCCAGTAGTAGGATCAGAACAGGGTGGAGTAAGGCCTGTTCTGGTCATACAAAATGACATCGGTAATAAATACAGCCCAACAGTTATATGTGCAGCTATTACATCCCAAATTAACAAAGCTAAGCTACCTACACATGTGGAAATCATTGCAACAGAGTATGATTTGGTTAAAAATTCAGTCATATTACTTGAGCAAATACGTACAATTGATAAAAAACGTCTAAAAGAAAAAATTTGTAACTTAGACAAAAATCTAATGAAAGAAGTAGATAAGAGTATAAAGGTGAGTTTTGGACTGTAATACATAATGATGTAGGTCGGCAATTAAGACTAGAGTATCTCTAGTCTTTTTTTTGTACTCCATATGTAGTATACTAATGATATAAGATGAATAATGTCAGGAGGAATAAATACAGTATGGGTTTTGCTGAAGTATATAATCAGATAGGAATTTTATTTTTCTTAATAATTGTGGGATATTTATTAGGGAGAATGAAAAAGATAAAAGAAGATATGATTAAAAGTCTCACTAATTTTATATTAAATATTGCTCTCCCGGCAATGATTGTTGTAGGTATGATGATACCAAGGACTACAGAGAAACTAAAAGAAAGTTTATTTATATTAATTATTGCATTTTGTACCTATACAGGATCCTTTTTAATAGCTAGAATAGTAACAAGCATTATAAAACCACTTAAAGCACATAAGGGTATTTTTGAGTTTTCACTTATATTTTCTAATGTTGCATTTATGGGATTTCCAGTAATCAATACTATATTTGGTGAAGAAGCTATTTTCTATGCGGCAATATATAATGTTGCATTTGTTGCACTTGTATATACACTGGGAATTTACCTAGTAAGTATATCCGAAGATAAGCACCAGATAAACATTAAGACAATCTTTAATACAGGATTTATAGCTTCGATTATAGGATATACTATATTTGCCTTAGATATCCCAGTTCCGACTATATTGAAGGGAGCTATTAGTTTAATAGGCAACACTACAACTCCTATTTCTATGATAGTTATTGGTGCTATGTTATCTAATCTACCACTTAAGAAAATGTTCAATAATTGGAGAATATATATAATAGCTATTGTTAGGGTATTTGTTTTACCAATAATAGTATTTGTATTTTTAAAATATATACTACCAATAGATAATATAATGATTGTAGGTGTAGCAGTTATAGTTGCAGGTATGCCAGTGGCAGCAAATGCGGCATTAATTACACAAGAATATGGAAGTGAACCAGAAGT
>CAYUEJ010000158.1:0-4398 GCA_964442565.1 uncultured Candidatus Epulonipiscium sp. | reverse complement strand
ATTGGAAGTATATATGCCCTTATTGCTTTAGGCTATACAATGGTTTATGGGATTGTAAAACTTATTAACTTTGCCCATGGGGATATTATGATGATGGGTGCCTATTTCGCCTTCATAGTACTTACAGCTTTTGGAGCGCCACTTTGGCTAGCAATTGTATTTTCTATGGCAGTTTGCGCAGTTTGTGGAATTATAATTGAAAAGATTGCTTACAAACCACTTAGGAATGCACCTAGAATATGGGCCCTTATAAGTGCTATAGGTGTAAGTTTTTTCCTTGAAAATCTATTTCTCTTGATTTTCAAACCAGACCCTAGACCTTTCCCGCCTCTTGATATCTCGCCAATTAAGATTGGGACACTACAAATAAGTGGTATAACGGTTATAACCTTAGTATTATCATTTACAATTATGATTATACTAGATAGATTTATTAAACATACTCGTACAGGTAAAGCAATGCGCGCAGCTTCAGAGGATATGGACGCGGCAGCTCTTATGGGAATATCAGTAGATAAGACGATTTCTGCTACATTTGCAATAGGTTCAGCCCTTGGAGCATTGGGGGGTATATTATTTGCAGTTGCATATCCACAGATAGAACCTTATATGGGGGTTATGCCTGGCTTGAAAGCCTTTGTAGCGGCTGTCCTTGGTGGTATAGGTATTATGCCTGGGGCAATGTTAGGAGGCTTCCTACTGGGTATAGCTGAGAGTTTAACCAAGGGTTATTTGTCAACCAGATGGGCAGATGCCGTGGTATTTGGTATATTAATCATTGTTCTGATAGTTAAACCGTCTGGAATTTTAGGTAAAAATACAAGTGAGAAAGTGTAGGTGTTAACGTGTTAGGACAACTGAGGCGTCGCGAGCAGCTATAATTTTTTTAGGCACATTTATTATTTTATTTGTTGGTATACAGTTTGGTTTAATTAACAACTATCAAACAGCTATTATAATAACAATTTTAATTAATATTAGCCTTGCTGTATCGTTATCTTTAGTTACAGGATATTTGGGGGAACTTGCTTTAGGCCATGCAGGATTTATGGCAGTTGGTGCTTATACCGCAGGTATTATTACATTAAACTTAAATTTACCAGGTGGAGTAGAGTTTCCGCTTGCCTTATTAGCTGGTGGTTTACTAGCTGGGCTTATTGGCATTATTATTGGAATCCCTGCCCTTAGGCTAAGAGGGGACTATCTAGGGATTATAACTTTAGGATTTGGGGAGATTATTCGTATCATACTTAATAACCTTGATATCACAGGAGGCCCCAAGGGTCTTTCAGGGCTTACTAAATATACAAACTACATCTGGGCATATGCTGTAGCAACAATGATAGTTATAGTTATATTTTTACTTATGAACTCCAGGCATGGAAGGGCTATTATTGCGATTCGTGAAAATGAGATTGCAGCCGAATCTGTTGGGATTCCAGTGGCATACTATAAAACATTTGCTTTTGCAATATCTGCTTTTTTTGCTGGTATTACAGGGGGCCTATATGCCCACTACTTAACCCAGTTATATCCTAAGAAGTTTAACTTTTTATATTCAATAGAGATATTAGTTATAGTTGTTCTAGGAGGAATGGGGAGTCTAAAGGCCACTATAGTTGCTGCTATAATTCTAGGGCTAGCTAGTGAGTATTTAAGAAGATATGCGGAATACAGGATGCTAATATACTCTGCATTACTTATAGCTATTATACTATTTAAAACTAAAGGATTTACACTTAAATCTTTTACACAAATGTTATTAGATTTATTTAAGAAAAAGCCATCTAGTGTAGGCGCAAAAGGAAGTGAGTAATATGCCATTATTAGAAGTTGAAGGCCTAAGTGTTGCTTTTGGAGGAATAAAGCCTGTTACTGATTTTGATTTAACCATTAATGATAATGAACTTGTTGGTTTAATTGGTCCTAATGGAGCCGGTAAAACCACAGTATTTAACCTACTAACAGGGGTATATGTACCAACAAAGGGCAATATAGCAATTGATGGTGAGAGTATTGTAGGCAAAAAACCATACCAAATCGTTGAGCGTGGTATCACAAGGACTTTCCAAAACATACGACTATTTAAATCAATGTCAGTTATTGATAATGTTAAAACAGCATGCCACCATCATATGAAGTACACAGCTTTAGAAGGAATATTTAGGACAAAAAAATACAAAGAAGAAGAGGCTGCAGCCGAAGAAGAAGCCTACAGATTACTAAAAATATTTGATATGGAACATCTAGCTAATGAAACTAGTAATAATCTTCCATATGGTCAACAAAGAAAATTAGAAATAGCCAGAGCACTTGCAGGTAAGCCAAGACTTTTGCTTTTAGATGAACCAGCTGCTGGAATGAACCCTAATGAGACCCTGGAACTTATGGAGACAATTAAAATGATCCATGAAAAGCTAAATACTTCTATATTACTAATAGAGCATGATATGAATCTTGTAATGGGAATTTGCAAAAGGATTGTAGTTATTGACTACGGCAAGGTAATTGCTAAGGGAACTCCCAAAGAAATTCAAAGTAATAAAAAGGTTATAGGGGCATACTTAGGGGCATAAGGAGAGGTGTAAATGCTACATGTAGAAGACTTAAATGTTTATTATGGAAATATACATGCACTAAAGAATATTTCATTTGATGTTAAAGAAAAAGAAATTGTAACGCTAATTGGTGCCAATGGCGCAGGTAAAACAACAATTTTACATACAGTTTCTGGGTTAATCAAACCAAGACAGGGGTCCATTACCTTAAGGGATCAAGAAATAGATGGTTTAACGGCTGATAAAATACTCACTCATAAAATGGCACATGTTCCAGAGGGACGCCGTGTATTTGCTCAGATGAGCGTTAAAGAGAACCTAGAGTTAGGTGCTTATACAAGGAAAGATAAGAAGGAAATAAATAAAGATATCAAAGAGATGTACAAACGTTTTCCAAGACTTAAGGAAAGACGTAAACAGCTAGCGGGCACAATGAGCGGTGGAGAGCAGCAAATGCTAGCTATAGCTAGGGCTCTTATGAGCAGGCCTGAAATACTACTTTTAGATGAGCCTTCAATGGGGCTTGCTCCTATGCTTGTTCAGGAGATTTTTGATATAATAGTAGAGATTAATAAGAACGGAACTACAGTGCTTTTAGTAGAGCAAAACGCTACAATGGCTCTTCAAATTGCCCACAGGGCTTATGTTCTTGAAACAGGTAAGATTATCAACTCAGGTAAAGCTTCAGACCTTCTTCATAATGATGATGTTAAGAGGGCCTACCTTGGATCATAATATATACAAAAGAAAGGCCGATATGATGAGCGATATAACAACAATAAAAATGGACAAACAAAAACGCATTGCACTTGTTGCCCATGACAACTGCAAGATTGACTTAATTGAATGGGTTAAAGAAAATAAAGAGGAACTAGGTAAGCATTTTTTGTGCGGTACAGGAACTACCTCTAGGCTAATATCAGATGCAACTAACCTGCCTGTAACTGCCTATAATAGTGGGCCACTTGGTGGTGATCAACAAATTGGGTCTAGAATTGTAGAGGGTGCCATAGATTTTATGATTTTCTTTTGGGATCCACTAGCGGCTCAGCCACATGATCCTGATGTTAAGGCCCTACTTAGAATAGCTGTTCTATATGATATTCCCATAGCTAACAACCTATCAAGTGCAGACTTTTTCTTAACATCACCACTTATGAATTTAGAATATGATAGAAAAATTATAGACTATAGAAAACGAATTAAATATCAAAATAAATAAACAAAAAAAGGAGACCCAAAATGATTGTAATTATAAAACCATATGTTCCAGAGGAAGAGATAAATAAACTTATAGATGACCTGCAAAAACAGCACCCAGTTGAAATTCAGGCAGTAAAAGGATCCCATTGTAGTATTTTAGGACTTGTTGGTGACACAAGCCATATCGATCCTGCAAGTATAGAAAACAGGCATATTGTTGACAAAGTAAGACGAGTTAGTGAGCCCTTCAAGAAGGCAAACCGCTCCTTCCACCCTGAGGATACTATTATAGATGTTATGGGGCGTAAGATTGGTGGAAAGGAAATCGTTATTATGGCAGGGCCTTGCTCAGTTGAAAGCGAAGACCAGGTAACAAGTATAGCTAAGGATGTAAAAAAGAGTGGGGCAGCTTTTCTTCGTGGAGGGGCATATAAACCACGTACTTCACCATATGCATTCCAAGGCCTAGAGGAGGACGGACTTGAGCTACTCAAAGTAGCTAGAGCTGAAACGGGGCTACCAATAGTAACTGAAATCATGCACCCACATACAATTGATAAATTTGTAGAAGATGTAGATGTTATTCAAGTTGGTGCACGTAACATGCAAAACTTCGGGTTACTTAAGGAGCTTGGGA
>CAYUEJ010000157.1:0-4408 GCA_964442565.1 uncultured Candidatus Epulonipiscium sp. | reverse complement strand
ATTCTTCTCATTCTTGAATTACCATATGTAGATGTGGTAATCATACCTGCTTGATGAGCATTAAGAGATACTGCTGGATAACCCATTTCTATCAGTGTCATGGCTAAAAGGGCTACTGATTGTTGTTCCCCTGTTGCAAGAAGCATATCCATTTCCCTTTTAGATGGTTTTGCACTAATTTCTGCCGCCTTGGCTATTAGCTCATCTGTGGTGTCACCTTGGGCAGATAATACAACAACAACCTCATTACCGGCATCATAAGTCTTTATAATTCTCTTAGCTACATTTCTTAGTTTTTCCGTATCGGCTACAGAACTTCCACCAAATTTTTGTACAATTAACATGTTATTTCCTCCCAATAATTATGGTCTAAATAATTCATCCATTATTGTGTGACCCTCGAATATATCCTTACCTGTTTGCGCTGCATACGTTTCGCCGTAGGCTGCATTTGCATCTACTAATTTATCACCTTTTTTATAAATCATATAAGGTACAGGGTTTCTTGTATGAGTTCTAATACTAAGTGGTGTTGGGTGGTCTGGCATAATAAGTATTTTGTAGTCTTGCCCTGCACTATCTAGTGCTTCTTTAATAGGCATGATAATCTTCTCATCAATTAACTCCAATGATTTGATCTTTCCTTCCATATCTTGTTGGTGTCCACATTCATCTGGACCCTCAAGATGGACATATACAAAATCCTTATCTTCATCTAAAATCGCATTTATTGCCGCATCCGCCTTACCCTTGTAATTTGTATGCACATTACCTGTTACTCCTTCAACATCAATTGACTCGAGGCCTGCTCCAATAGCTATGCCTTTTATTAAGTCTACTGCCGAAATTACGGAACCTTTTACATTATACTTTTTCGTAAAAGAAGATAGGTTAGGCTTAGTACCCTCCCCCCATAACCAAATAGAGTTAGCAGGATTTAAACCTCTTTCTTTACGTTCTAAGTTTACTGGATGATTATTTAGTAAATCATAACTCTTCTTCATTATATCCCATATATAGTCCGAATTCATACCTTTTGGTTTAAATTCTCCTATTGTTTTCCCAAGGATATCATGGGGTGGCGTAAGCTCTATATCTATGTTTCCATTATCCCATACAAGTATATGCCTATAGCTAACGCCTGTATAAAATCTTCTAATATCATCGCCAAAGGTCTCTTCAACTGCTTTAATTAATATATCAGATTCTTCAGTAGTAATCTCATCAGCACTATGGTCTAAAATCTTCTTATCTTCATAAGAGTCCTCATCTTCAGAAACAGTAACAACATTAACCCTATATGTTACATCTGATTCCTTTAAATCTATCCCTACGCTTAGTGCCTCTAAGGGGCTTCTACCAAAGTTATATACTCTAGGGTCATATCCTAATATTGAAAGGTTTGCTGTATCACTTCCTGGCAAACATTCCTCTGGCACTGTCCTTGCCATCCCAATAGTACTATAAGGTGCCATAGCATCTATAGCGGGGGTCTTTGCAAACTCTAGTGGCGTTTTACCACTCAGCTCTTCGATAGCCTCATCTGCCGCACCATCTATTAATATTACAACATGCTTCATTTAAATCACTTGCCCTTCGATATGAACACTACTTATAACATATGCAGTTTCCTTTAGTTTATCAAATCTAGATTTCTGCACCCCTTCTTTTTCCTCACTTGTAACGAATGCTAACTCATCTGGCAAGCCATCATATTCTATCCACTCTACATCCTGGAATATCTCCTTAACCTTCTCTTCTACCCCTTCTGCCTTTTGCACCCTTACAAAATAAGTAGCTGGTATGTCTTCTGGATTCATCATATCAATCGTCTTCTTGCTCCAATGTGAAATAATGTTAATCCCTTTATGTTTAGCAGCTTCTACTATATCCGCAACTACAGCACTGGCAGTTGGTAGCTTACCTGCCCCACGTCCATAGAACATTACTTCACCTATAACGTTACCCTTAATTAGTATTGCATTAAATACATCTTGAACTGGTGCAAGTGGATGTTTAACTGGAATCATAACTGGTGATACTGTAGCGAATATCTCATCGTCCTTCTTCTTACATCTACCTAATAGCTTGATTGTATAACCCATTTTACTTGCATAATCCATATCTTCTTTACTTATTCTAGTAATACCCTCAGTTGGGATTTCTTCAAAGTTTACTTGCCTACCAAATGCCAAAGAGGATAAGATTGCAATTTTACGACATGCATCATGACCTTCTACGTCAGCTTCTGGATTACGTTCAGCATATCCTAAATCCTGTGCTTCCTTTAACACGTCTTCAAAGGCTCTTCCTTCTTGCTCCATCTTGGTTAAGATAAAGTTAGTTGTACCATTTAAAATTCCTGTAATCTCATAAATCTCATCTGCTGTTAAAGATTCGTTTAGTGGCCTTATAATCGGTATACCACCACCTACACTTGCTTCATATAAGAAGTTAACACTGTTCTCCTTAGCTAATTGAAGTAGGCTTGCTCCGTATTTTGCAACTAGCTCTTTATTAGAAGTTACAACGCTTTTTTTGCTCTCAAGAGATTGTTTAACAAAAGAATAAGCTGGTTCAAGCCCACCCATAACTTCAACTATAATATCTACCTCTTCATCATTGATGATTTTATTAAAATCGTCTGTTAGAACCTCTTCTATAGGATCTCCTGGAAACTTTCTAAGATCAAGTACATGTTTTATATTAATCTCATGCCCTGCACGCTTATTAATGCTTTCCTTATTGGTTTGAATAACTTCAACCACCCCAGACCCTACTGTTCCATACCCTAATATTGCAATATTCATTACTTTTCCTCCTATTCTTTTGACAACACATTTATGTTTCGAACTGCATCTACAGCCTGTAGTGTTTCTAGTAATTCTTCAAGGCTTGTTTTCATCGTTACTGTTTGCATGCAAATGTTAATATGTGCTATTCCATGCATTGGAATCATTTGGTTAATCGTTAACACGTTGGCTCCCGCATCAGCTATTAAGTTAAGTACGTCAGATAGTTTACCCGCTTGGTCCTCAAGTTCTATTAATATTGTAATTGTTTGTCCTTTAGCTTTTTCATAAAATGGAAATATCGAATCTTTATATTTATAAAAGGAACTACGACTTATACCAACTTTAGCTGTTGCCTCTTGAACTGTTTCAACTTTACCTGCTTCAAGTAATTCTTTAGCCGCCACAACATTTATAAAAACCTCAGGTAAAACATCCTTATTTACAATATAATTCTGTATTTTCTTTTTCATAAACCACTCCTTGTGCGCCAGGCATGAACATCTGTTTTTCATATAGAGAATATAGCATATGTATATGTATAAATCAACCTAAAGTAGGCCTAAAGACAAATATCATATAAATTCTATCAACATGCACAACTCCCATATATATATTCAATATTTTTGTGCATTATTTTGAATGAAAAAAATGGTCGGTGCACCCTACCCGGCTCACCAACCACAATTAAATTTATTATTTAGTTAATTTATCCATAATAGCATAGTCCTTATCACTAACTAGTCTATCAATATCTAAAAGGACTATAATACGATTATCATATTTAGCAACCCCTTCGATATATTGTTCTTTAGGGGTTCTATTAATTATATTGGGCACGCTTTGTATATCTTCTTCAGATATACCTAGGATTTCCGAAACATAATCTACTATAAATCCTACATTCATTTCTGTAGTCCTCATAATAATAATTTTAGTATTCTCATCAGCCATGCGCTGCTCCATATTAAAACGCTTAGTTAGGCTGTATATAGGATTAATATCACCCCTTAGGTTTACAATTCCCTCTATATGACTAGGTGCATCAGGCACATGACGTACTTCCTGGTGGAGTACAATCTCAACTACCTTGGTAATATCAATCCCATATTCTTCATTACCTAGTTTAAATATTACAATCTGTCTCATGCTCATTATACATCCCCCCTATTCATCTTTTTTATGAATCCATGCCAAATATGCATTCATAAATGCATCTATTGACCCATCCATTACAGCACTTACATTCCCTATTTCTTCACTGGTACGATGGTCCTTAACTAATGTATAAGGGTGAAAAACATAAGATCTTATCTGACTTCCCCAGCCAATTTCTTTCTTTTCGCCACGAATATCATCTAATTTAGCTAGACGCTCCTCTTCTTGTCTTTCAAATAGCTTTGCCTTTAACATCTGCATTGCATTTTCACGGTTTTGAATTTGAGAACGCTCATTTTGACATTGAACCACAATACCTGTTGGTACATGGGTCATCCTTACTGCTGAGTCAGTTGTATTAACATGCTGCCCACCAGCTCCTGTAGAGCGATAAGTATCTATCCGCACATCTTCCATGGCTACTTCAAAATGAATATCATCAGTAATTTGTGGTATCA
>CAYUEJ010000156.1:0-4435 GCA_964442565.1 uncultured Candidatus Epulonipiscium sp. | reverse complement strand
TGAAATTACTGGAGGTGTCCATATGAGATTAACGATAAATAGTATAAAAAAAGGCGTTGTTATAGACCACATTAAGGCTGGCCATGGCACTGAAATTTTTAATTATCTGGGGCTTGATAGGGCAGATTTTACAGTTGCCCTAATTATAAATGCTCAAAGTAATAAGCTTGGTAAGAAAGATATTATTAAGATAGAAGATGAAATAGATATTGATTTTGCTATCCTTGGCCTAATTGACCCTAACGTAACAGTAAACATTATTAAGGATGAGGTTATCGCAAGGAAAATCAAATTACAATTACCAAATATAGTTGAAGAGGCTATAAAGTGTAAAAACCCTAGATGTATCACCTCAATAGAGAAGCATGTAACCCATATTTTTGAACTAGTTAATGAGGACAAAGGCATCTATAGCTGTCAGTACTGCGATGACTTGTATACCATACCCAATATGTAGTTAATAAGGTGGCAGATAAGTCCTTTTTGGGGCACACAACTCAGGTTGCAAAAGCCCCTAAAATGACTTATCTGCCATGCTAGAGTCGGAAACAAAAAACGCCCATAATGGGCGTTTTTTGTTATTTAATCTTAGTGATCTCTTAGTTCTGCTTCAAAATTAGTCTCCAGACCATTTATAATTTTCTTCATTGTTTTTGAAATCTCGTCCTCAGTTAAAGTTCTATCTGCTGCCCTAAAGGTGATGTTATAAGCCATAGACTTATAGCCTTCTTTTACCTGCTCACCCTGGTAAACATCAAATAGCTTGTAGCTTTCTAGAATCTTTCCACTACGCTGCTTAATAATCTTAGCAATATCTCCTGCTAGTACTTCTTCTTTTACAAGCATTGCAATATCCCTGCTTGTTCCTGGGAATTTCGGAAGCGGAGTAAAGTCTCCTTCTAATTTTGCAATTTTAAGGAGCTCTGCCATGTCTATTTCTGCAAAATAAACATTAGCCTTAATATTATAGTTCTTGCCCACTTGCGGGTGGATTTCTCCAAATGTTCCAATGGCACTCTTGCCTACTAGGACATCTGCTCTTCTTCCAGGGTGCATCCATGTTGCATGGTTATTCCTGGTGTAGTCAATCTTATCATCACATCTTAGTCTTTCAAATAAGGATTCTATTGTTCCCTTTAGTGTAAAGAAATCCACATCTGTGCCATACATTGCTATTGTAAGCTTGTTAACTTCTTTTGGAAGCTCATCATCACCTTGCTTAATAAATACTTTTCCTATTTCGTAAAGGGCTGCAGATTCGTTTCTTCTATTGTAGTTTGTACTAATTGAAGAAAGAATTCCATTAAGGGTTGATGTTCTCATAATGCTAAAGTCTTCACCTAGTGGGTTAGTTATTGTAAGTACTTCTCTTAGTGGTGAATCCTTTGCAATATTTAATCTATCGAATACTTTAGGGCTTTCAAATGTGTATGTTAAAGCACCGTGTACACCGTGTACGCTCATAACGCTGCGAATTATATCTGTTATTTGTTGCTCTCTAGTCTTCATCCCTACTGTAGGTGTACCACGTTCTAGTGTTGGCTGGATTTTATCATATCCGTATAACCTAGCAACCTCTTCTGCAAGGTCTGCCATCATTATAATATCTGGCCTAAATGTTGGGATTGTTACTTGCCTATTTGGCTTATCTACTACAAATTCAAGCCTTGTGAAATAATCTATCATATCATCTTCTGATATATCAGTTCCTAAAAACTTATTAATATCCTCTGGGCTATATGAAATTGTAATAGGCTCACGCTTGTTAGGATAAACATCAATTACCCCTGTTACAACTTCCCCTGCACCTATCTGGGCTACTAACTGGGCTGCTCTATCTACTGCCGTTCCTACTGTATTTGGGTCTAGGCCCTTTGTATATTTAACTGAGGAGTCGCTACGGATTCCAAGTTTCTTTGAAGATACTCTAATGTTAGAACCTTTAAAGTTAGCGCATTCAAATAATATTGTCTTTGTCTCTTCTGTTACCTTAGTATCTTCACCACCCATTATACCTGCTATGGCTATTGGTTTTTCGGAATCTGCAATTACAAGCATTGATGAATCTAGAGTGACCTCTTCTTCTAAAAGAGTTGTGATCTTCTCTCCGTCTTTAGCATTCCTAATAATTACCTTATGGTCCTTTAGCTTATCGTAGTCAAAGGCATGCATAGGCTGGCCAAATTCAAGTAACATATAGTTGGTTACGTCTACGATATTGTTAATTGGGCGGAGTCCTGCTGAAATCAAGCGGTCTTTTAGCCATTTAGGTGATGGTCCTACCTTAACATTTTGAATAATTCTGGCTGCATAGCGTGGGCAAAGCTCATCATTTTGAATTTCAATTGTTGCCATTTCCTCTGCACTTCCACCAATCTCTGGCACTGTAATCTCTGGAAAATTAAATGGCCTGTTAAATGTTGCTGCTGCTTCTCTTGCAAGTCCTATAATGCTAAAGCAGTCTGGCCTATCTGATGTAATCTCGTACTCTACAACTGTTTCATCTAGTCCAAAATATGGTTTTACATCTGCACCTAATATTACCTCGTTATGGCAAATATATACGCCGTTTTCAGGTGCATCTTCAATATCTCCCTCTTCAAATCCAAGTTCGTCTACGGAGCACATCATTCCTTCTGATTCAACTCCCCTTAGCTTACCTGTTTTAATCTTCATTCCACCTGGGAGTGTAGCACCATCTAGGGCCACTGGGATTACATCTCCTTTATTAACGTTGTCGGCTGCCGTTACAATTTGGAGAGGTTTATCACCTCCTGCATCAACCTCCATAATACGTAGTTTATCTGCATCTGGGTGAGCCTCTACTGCTGTAATTTTACCCCATACAATGTTTGAGATTTCCTCTCCTATTTCCTTAAATGTTTCTATATTTGAACCAGACATAATCATTCCGTCTGTAAATGTTACAATATCGCAATCTACATCTGCGTACTGCTTTAACCAAGACATTGGTATATTCATAACTTATTTCTCCCTTCGTATTATATGCTATCTTCCTTACTCGATTCAAATTAAAACTGAGATATAAATCTTACGTCGTTTTCATAAAATAAACGGAGGTCATGGATGTTATATTTTAACATAGTGATACGCTCTAGACCCATCCCAAATGCAAATCCGCTATAAACATTTGGATCGATCCCTGCCATTTCTAGAACCTTAGGGTGTACCATTCCGCATCCTAACACTTCTATCCAGCCAGTCCCCTTACACACGCTACAGCCTTTCCCTTCGCACATCACACAAGATACGTCAACTTCTGCACTTGGCTCTGTAAACGGGAAGTAGTGGGGCCTAAATTTAACCTGTGCCTTATCACCAAATAATGACTTCGCAAACTCTGCTAGCGCACCTTTTAAATCCCCAAATGTAATATCTTTATCTATTACAAGCCCTTCGATTTGGTGGAATACTGGTGAGTGTGTTGCATCTACCTCATCACTTCGATACACCCTGCCTGGCGCTATAATGCGGATAGGCGGTGTCTTACGGTCCTCCATGGTATGAACCTGAACTGGTGATGTAGACGTACGTAGCATCATATTTTTTGTAAAATAAAAGGTATCCTGCTCGTCTCTTGCCGGATGGTCTGGTCCTAAGTTTAAGGCATCAAAGTTATAATAGCCTGTTTCTACCTCTCTACCATCTACTATTTCATATCCCATCCCTAGAAATATGTTTTGAATTTCCTCAAGAGTTGTTTGTATTGGATGCATATAGCCGATTTCAGTCCTTTTGCCTGGCATTGTTACATCAATAACTTCTTTAGCTAAGCGCTTCTCTTGCTCTGCTGCCTCAAGCTCTGATTTTTTAGTTTCGATTAGGTTTTCAATATTTGCCCTAACTTCGTTTGCAAGTTGTCCAATTATAGGTCGCTCCTCAGCTGATACTGAACCCATTCCCCGCAGAACGGCAGTAAGTTCCCCCTTTTTCCCTAAATATTTTACCCTAAGGTCTTCTAAACTCTTTAGGACTGTCTCTGATTCTAGTGCTTTCAATGCTTCTTCTTTGATTAACGCCAATTTATCTTTCATTTATATCTCCTTTCGGTTGTTTGGTTTTTATGCATAAAACTTTTTAACATACAAAAAACTCCGCCCCTGGTCAGGGACGAAGCTAAAAGTTTCGCGGTACCACCCTTGTTTTTATGCTAGGCATAAACACTCGAGTTGCTATAACGGGCGACCGATACCTCCTAATTTCTCCTATATATCTTTATATAGAAAAGTTCAAAAGTATAGCTCAGATGGGAATTTTGGGGATTATGCAAAATCCTAAAGGTGCTTACAGCCACGGCACCTTCTCTCTAAAGGTTTGCATACCTTACTAACATCTTCATTGCAGATAATTATTCACATATACTATATTGTACTATAGTTGTTTGCTTTGTCAAGCTATTATATAATTACAATAT